>NZ_CP150207.1:4885000-4962500 GCF_037969765.1 Paenibacillus sp. FSL W8-0186
CGAATTGCAGACCGTAGGCAGCGGCGATCAGAATAGCCGGAATTTCTATAATGCCATGCGGCAGCAAGCCCTTTACAATCAATTCGAACATGTCTGCCCCTTGGGCCGATGTCTCGCGAACCAGGTATCCAAGCACCATTCCGTTCATCACCAGGAACACGACGGGCATAAAACCGAAGAACGCGCCGAGGCCGATAACCAGCAAGCTTTTGATGGCATTGTTCAAGAAAATGAATATAAAGAAACTTAGCTCCGGCGAGGAAGACTGCGACAAAGTGCCGCTCACCTCACGTAGTGCATGAATTTGTGGCTTCAGCATGGCGCCAAGATAGTCCGAATATACATTGCCAAGCACAATTCCGGCAACGAACAACGTCAGTGAAACAAGCAGCATTTTCCGATAATGGGCCAAATCTTGAATAAAACAACGAAAAGACATAAATACCTCCTAGTGCTGTCTCTGATGTTTTCCTCTAAAGCGGACGAGAACGGTTATATTCGCAAAAGGTACGAGCATATATTGTAACAGCGGACAAATTTATTTTGAAACGAGAGGGGCTTAACTTATGAATAATTTCTTCTACGTCCTCAACGGAAAAAAGATCAAACGCTTCATGTTTGTATTTGCCGCGGCCCTGTTTGCAGCCGGTATCATCTATGTAGAGAAAGAAAATATTACGGTATTCTCCGAAGAGAGCAATCATTCGGCTATCTACAGCGTATCTACCGACAAGAAGGTCATTGCTCTCACCTTTGATATCAGCTGGGGGGATACAAGAACAGAGCCAATACTTCAGGTGCTTAAAGATAAGGACGTGAAAAAAGCGACCTTCTTCCTCTCCTCCCCTTGGAGCAAAAGCCATCCCGAGCTCGTCAGGGCCATTCAGCAGCAAGGCTTTGAAATCGGCAGCCATGGCCATAAGCACGTCAACTACAGCGGCCTTGAAGATGAAGAAATTAAGCGGCAGCTTACGACGGCTCATTCTATTTTAACCGATTTGACCGGAAAAGCACCTGCCTTGCTCCGGCTGCCGAACGGGGATTTTGATAAGCGCGTGCTAAAAATTGCCGACGAGCTTGGCTATAAAGTGATCCAGTGGGATACCGATTCGCAGGATTGGATGAACAAGGGCGTTCAAACGATCGTAAACCGCGTCGTCAGCAAAGCGCATCCCGGTGATATCGTTCTCTTTCATGCCAGCGATTCCGTTAAACAGACACATGAGGCGCTTCCAATCATTATCGACGAGCTCCGTAAAAAAGGATACGAATTCGTTACCGTCACCGACCTGCTCCAGGAAGCGGGCGTCAAAGGCGCTCAGGTGAGGGATCAGGCCTGGATACAGGAGCAAATCGACATCGCGGCAGGAATGTAAACAGATGGCAGATGTAGCGGCACAAACAGCGGCATAAGGAAGACTTGTTGGCTTCATGGACTTCCGTTTTAACGGAGGTCTTTTTTATGGCTTGGATAAAACAAAAAGCCCAGTATTCATACTGAGCTTCTTCGCTTGCTTCTATTATTGCGGGCTTTGCGCAGACCCTGCAGGAGCCGCAGGCTTTAATACTTTATGCAGGATTAGTATCTGATACGCATTGCATGCCAAAAGCGGAGCAACGATCCATGCTGTCGCCGCATTAACTCCGATCTTAAGCACCCCGATCATTTCTACGATCGTCACGGCGATCATGAAGAACAAGGTTGGAATCCATGCTGTTCCATTGGTCAGCTTCGCCTTATAAAAAGCTACGGCACAAGCCACAATAAGTATAACCGCGCTAAGAACGATATCGGAGCCGCCCTGCCCTTCTCCTACAAACGTCCGGAAGAACATCAGCTCAAGCAGCGCAAGCGCGGTGAGCACGATTTGTACGTATTGCCAGGTTCTTCTGGTAAAAACGCCTGTGCCCATGTAGTTGATCATCAAATAAGCAAAAAAGCCCATTTGGGAATATACGCTAACCATAATGCCTACCCCAAGCAAAATACCGACATTCACCAAAAAATCCACCGCTCCGTTTAACTGCACGGTATCCGTCCATTGCAGGATTAGGCCTACGGCCAGCGATCCAACTGCTCCAACCAGCAAGGTGGTCCAGAACAAATAAAGCCAATTTTTCAAATTCAAAACCTAACACCCCCACTAACGAATTATTTTACCAACGATTCCGGTAAAACACCATGCTTTTCAAGGGGATAATTCCTATTTCACGTCCGCATACTACATACAGCGATCACGATGAAGGAGGAAGGAACCATGAAACGGCTGAACTACCGATGGATGCTGTGCCTTATATGTGCTTGTATACTTCCGCTAACGGCTTGCGGTTCTGAACCGAGCTCCTCTTCTGCTCAGGGAGGGGGATACAAAGAGACGAAATCCATGATCATTGACATACTTAAAACCGATGAAGGTAAAAAAGCCATTTACGAAGCGCTCAGCTCCCCGCCATCCGAAGGCGGAGGCGGACAATCGGGCGGAGGCGGAGGCTCCAGTTCCGGGGGGTCAGGCGGATCTTCTGGCGGGAGCGGGGGCTCTAGTTCCGGCGGGGGCGGCACGATGGGGATCAAAATGATCCTGCCAACCCAAACCTCGGAGCAGGTGAAAATGGCCGTCAAGGAAACAATCACCTCCCCGGAATACAAAAAAGAGTTCGAAAAGATTATGACCGACCCCAAATTCGCTGGCGATTTCGCCAAAGCGATCAATTCGCAGAACAAAGAACTGCATATGCAGTTGATCAAGGACCCGCAGTATCAGAAGTCTGTCAGCGAAATTATGAAATCGCCTGAGGTTATGAAAATGTTCCTCGATCTTACCCAAACGCCCGATTTCCGCAAGCAGTCCATGACTGTCATGCAGGAAGCGATGCAAAGCCCGCTCTTCAAAATGGAAGTGATGGATCTGCTCAAAACGGTGGTGCAGGAGCAGCTGCAGCCCAAGCTTGAAAAAGAATCTCCTTCCGGCAAAGGCGGTGCTGGCGGAAAAGGCGGCGGTGGCGGAAAAGGCGGCGAAGGCAACGGGGGCGGCGGAGGCGGAGGCTCCTAGACAATTAAATTTTCCTAGCTGCCATAAAATAAGACTGACCATCGGGTCAGTCTTTTGCGTACTTATTGATAACCTGCAGGGCTATGTCATCATAGATCCGGCCAACTGTGCTGTCCTGCTTATACACGCAAGGCGAAAAGTCCGGTTCGGCCGGATGGTTGTCCGGAGCGCCAAGCGGAATTTGCGCCAGCAATCCAGTGTGCAGCGTCTCGGCAAGCCGCGCTCCGCCTCCCCGGCCAAAAATATAGTCCTTCTGGCCGCAGGCCGAACATTCGTAGTAAGCCATGTTCTCAATTACGCCCAGCACCTCGTGGTTCGTCTTCAGTGCCATCGCTCCGGCACGGGCCGCCACGAAGGCAGCCGTGGCATGAGGCGTCGTCACGATGATTTCGCTGCTATGCGGAATCATTTGATGCACATCAAGCGCCACATCTCCTGTTCCCGGGGGCAGATCAAGCAGCACATAATCGAGCTCCCCCCAATCTACATCGCTAAAGAACTGGCGAAGCATCCTTCCCAGCATAGGCCCCCGCCAAATGACAGGATTATTCTCCTGAATAAAGAAGCCCATCGACATTACCTTTACGCCAAAGCGCTCGACAGGAATAATCGCCCCTTCATCCAAGCTAGGAACTTCTTCAATGCCCATCATATCCGGAACACTGAAACCGTATATGTCCGCATCGATTAAGCCGACACGCTGTCCACGCCGGGCAAGCGCAACAGCCAAATTTACAGTAACAGTAGATTTGCCAACGCCGCCTTTGCCGCTGGCAATCGCAATGAACTTCACGCCGGACTTCGGATCCAGAATTGGCAGCTTCTCAAGGCCGGCAGCATGTCCTTTGCGCAGCACCTCCTCATCGGAAGGTTCTTTTCCCCCTGCTTCTCCCGGCTGCTCGCCCACAGCCTCTTCGCGCTCCCGCTCGGAAGCTTCCCGGAATCTCAAATGAACATGACTGACGCCAGCATCCGCCAGACGGTCACGAATCTCCCGCTCCAGCAGCTTCTGCGTCTCCTCATCCTTCTCTAGGCAGACTACTGTTAGAGAGACACGATCTTCTTTCACCATCATATCGCGAATCCATTGCAGCTCAACCAAGCTTCGTTTCAGCTTCGGCTCGGCAATAGGGCGCAAGGCCGCTTGAATATGCTCCTTGGATAACAATGACAGCACCTCGACTTCGTATCATATCGTGTAAATATGTATATTATATCACTCTCCGCTCTTCTTTGCCCTTTTTCCCGTCTCTCCGGCGCTATATCTTAAAATGCCCTGATAAATCGAGGCCGCCACCTTCTGCTGGTACTGTTCGCTGCCGAGCATCGCCGCCTCCCCCGGATTGGATAAAAAACCGACTTCCACGAGCGCAGACGGGATTTTCAAAGCTTTCAGCAAATAAACGGATTTATCGTTTTGCTTCGCTACACGATCGCTGTTCTCCAAATTACGTATCAGCTCATCTTGAATCAAGTAGGCCAAATCGTAGCTTTTTTCATCCTCCTTGGTAAAAAACGTCTGTGCTCCGCTCCATTTGCTGGAAGGGACGCTGTTCACATGAATGCTGATCAGCAGTTTGGCCTGCTTCTCTTTGATGAAGCGAACGCGGCGTTTTAGATCCTCGGTTTTGCGTTTGCTGTACCCTTTTGTTCCTGCATCGGCTAAATCTCGATCATCTTCCCGGGTCATGACGACAATTGCCCCGGCCTGCTGCAAATAGTCGCGCAGATAAAGAGCTACAGCCAGATTGATATCCTTCTCGATAAGCCCTTGCCGGCTTACGGCTCCCCCGTCCGGCCCGCCATGTCCGGCATCCAATGCTATAGTGACTCCGGCTAAAGGCAGACTCCAATAATTCCAGGCGTTCCTTGCCGGAACTTCGTATACCGCAATTCCCCATAGTAAGCCCAGCAAAACGAGGCCGAGCATCAGCTTTTTAATATGACCTAATGAAATCCATAGCGTCACCTTATCCCTTGATCCCATAAAAAAGCCACCTCCGAACCCATATGATTCTAATCATCTATATGGGACGAGGTGGACAAATATACCTCATATTCGATTTATGACATTAAATAACGACCTGGTGGCTCATGCCCTCAATCAATACTTTCGCTACTTCTGGTCTCGTGAACTCTGGCGGCGGGCATACACCATCGCGCAGCAAAGCTCTTACCTTCGTACCCGACAGCGTCAAATGCGCCTCTTTCGGATGCGGGCACGTCTTGTTTGAAGCCATGTTGCCGCAGGTCGTGCAGAAGAAGCTGTGCTCGAAGAAGAGTGGAGAAATCCCAAGCTCCTCCGGGGTAAAGTTCAGGAAGATTTCCTGTGCTTCATATGTTCCGTAATAGTCGCCGACACCCGCATGATCACGGCCAACGATGAAGTGGGTGCAGCCGTAGTTTTTGCGGACCATAGCATGGAAAATCGCTTCCCGTGGTCCGGCATAACGCATCGCGGCCGGGAACACGCCAAGGAAAGTACGATCCGCAGGATAATAATTGTCCAGCAGCGTAAGGTAACTCTTCATGCGCACGTCCGCCGGAACGTCATCCGACTTCGTTTCGCCGACCAACGGATTCAGGAACAATGCATCAACAATTTCCATCGCGCTCTTCTGAATATATTCATGCGCGCGGTGCACCGGGTTACGTGTCTGGAATCCGACCACGGTACGCCAGCCCTTCTCGGCAAATAAGCGCCGAGTTTCTGCTGGATCAAAGTAAAACTCGCCGAAGCGCTCCGGCTGCGGACGATTGAGCACCTGCACTGGTCCACCCACGTAATAAGGCGAACGTTCGAAAAGCTTAGCTACTCCCGGATGCTCCTTATCTTCCGTTTTGAATACATTTCTCGCTTCCTCAGCCTGGTCCACTTTATAGACGCTCTCCACGTCAAGCAAGCCGTAGACGACGCCGTCTTGTTCCCCTACAAGCGCAACACGCTTGGAGATTTCCAGCTGCTGCGCCTGCTCCTCGCTCACGGACAAGGTAATCGGAATACTCCACACCGTACCGTCAGCGAGTCTCATCTTCTGGACCACGGATTCGTAATCTTCTTGATTCAAGAATCCTTCCAGCGGAGAAAAGGCTCCGACACCGATCAAATCCAAATCCGAAATCGTCCAGGCATTGATCGAAATTACCGGAAGGTCTTTAGCTAGCGTGAGTAATTCTTCTCTTTCCTTACCTGTCACAACCCGATTTACCAGTTTGCCACCATGTGGCAAAATTGCTGTCATCTCCATCTCTCCCTGCATATTGAATGTATATATTATTATTTATGAAGTCCGCATTCGGTTTTATCCGTTCCTGACCAGCGTCCTGCCCGTGGATCTTCTCCCGGCATAACTTGACGAGTACAATACTCGCAGCCGATGCTAGGATAATTCTGATCGTGCAGCGGATTGTATACCACATTGTTAGCCCGGATGTAGTCCCATACATCCTCCGAAGTCCAGCTAGCTATCGGATTGAATTTGACCAGCCCGAATTTCGTATCGTATTCCACTTTCTTCGCATTGGCGCGCGTTGGCGCCTGATCGCGCCGGATCCCCGTGATCCAGGCATCGTATCCGGACAATACCCGGGTCAAAGGCTCGACCTTGCGAATGTTACAGCAGGCATTCGGATCGCTTTTCCAGAGCTCTTCGCCGTGCTGAGCGGCTTGCTCCTCCGGCGTAATTAGGGGAGATACCCGCACGAATTCAAGATTGTACTTGGAAGCCATTTTATCGCGTGTTTCATAGGTTTCTTTAAAGTGGAAATCCGTGTCCAGATAGAAAATATCCGTCGACGGGCTGATCTTCTGCAGCATATCCACCAGCACGACATCCTCTGCACCGAAGCTGCACGCAAATGTAATATTCGGGAATGTCTGAACTGCCCAAGCGATAATCTCTTCAGGAGATGCGTTCTCGAACTCCTCTGCCTTAGTCTGAATCAACTGTTCTTTCTCCAATAAATTCATGGTTTTGTCCCCCTCGCAGCAAATTTACATAAACAAGGAAATATTCCTACTAATCAGATTTGAATTATAATTTAAAGTATAGAACTTTTTAACAATAAGTCAATATGAACGCAAGAAAAAAGCCCCTGGCCGATAAAGGCCAAGGGCTTTCTTTCCTTGTTCTGCAAGGGAATATTAACGTTTGGAGAATTGTGGCGCACGACGAGCAGCTTTAAGTCCGTATTTCTTACGCTCTTTCATACGTGGGTCACGAGTCAAGAAGCCTGCTTTCTTCAGTGCAGGACGGAATTCTGGATCTGCTTTGAGCAATGCACGGGAAATACCGTGGCGAATTGCTCCTGCTTGACCAGAGATACCTCCGCCGTGAGCGATAACGATCACGTCGTAGTTAGTGCTTGTTTCTGTCAAGTTCAGCGGTTGTTTAACGATCAGTTTGAGTGTTTCCAAACCGAAGTAGTCATTGATATCACGTTTATTAATGACAATGCGTCCTTCACCCGGTACAAGGCGAACACGAGCTACCGAATGTTTACGACGACCTGTCCCATAGTATTGTACTTGTGCCATGAAACTGTCCTCCCTTTTAATTATCCGCGAAGTTCGTAAACTTCTGGTTTTTGTGCTGCATGTGGATGCTCAGTACCCGCATATGCTTTCAATCTCAGCTTCATTTTCTCGCCTTGACGAGTTTTAGGAAGCATGCCGTGAACCGCAGATTCGATCATGCGCTCAGGTTTTGTTCTCAACAGGTCTTGAGCAACCGTCACTTTAAGACCACCTGTGTGCTGGGAGTGACGATAGTATTTCTTGTTTTCCATTTTGTTGCCGCTAAGTCTGATTTTCTCAGCATTGATGACGATAACGAAATCACCGCCGTCAACATGAGGTGTAAATCCTGGTTTGTGTTTACCGCGAATCAATGCCGCAGCTTCGCTTGCCAAACGGCCCAGCGTTTTGCCTTCGGCATCAATGATGTGCCATTTGCGCTCAACTTCGCTTGGCTTAGCCATATAGGTGGTACGCATGTAAAGATCCTCCTTCATTCTCGTCCGAAATGGTTCATGGTTCATAGATACCAGACATGTTCATGCTCTTTGGGCGCAGAACGAATCTGGTAAATTTATCTTCGTTCCTATGCTTATTCGCATTTAAATTATCATAGATGTATCGTCTTCTTATTGGGGGCTGTGGGATAGCCATAAGAAAACACAACTTATATTTTACAGGATGCACATTTATTACGCAAGTCTTTTTTAGAGCAAATTGAATTAAACTCGGTATTAATCGAACAAGTCTCCAAGAACGTCGAGAACCGACTTTTTCTTCTTATACTTGTAGTGATCCTTATGATATTTACCGCCGCCATAAGGATTGCCGTAACGAGGATCATAGCCCTGCTGCGGAGCCTTGGACCCATACCCAGACTGACTACCCGGCCGGGGCGCTCCCGGATCGAATCCCGGGTTGTAGCTTGACCCAGGCCCTGGCTGGCGATACCGCTCATCTCCCTCACGATAAGCCTGTCCACCCTCGCGGCTTTCATACCACTCGTCAAATGCAGGCCGCAGCTCACGGATTTCTCCAAGCAGCTTCTCCAGCTCGCCGCGGTCCAGCCATACGCCTTTGCAATCCGGGCAAACATCGATCATAACGCCATCCTTCTCTATTTCCCTCATGCGAACGTCATTGCAAACAGGACATTTCATAGTCGTGTACCCCTCCTAGAAACTAGTTGAGTATGATATACGTTTCGTAGACATGATGGTTTCACTTAAGCTTATGGCCTCTGCCCTAGTGCTGTTCGTATTCCACGCTCCACAGCATAAGTCCCTTGCTTTCCGCGGTTGGCCCAGCTGCCTTGCGATCCTTCGCCTCCAGAATTTGCTTCATCTGTTCTGGAGGGCGCTTGCCCTGACCTACCTCAAGCAGGGTTCCCACGATGATCCGCACCATATGCTGCAGGAAGCCATTCCCGCTAATATACAGATGAATCACGCCCTGATCCCTGGTGCCTGGCACAGCCAGCGACATATCTACTTCGATTCTCGTCTCGTCGATCGTCCGGACATGGCTGGCCTTCGTAGAATGACGGGAAGCAAACGACGTATAATCATGCGTTCCCAGGAGGCAGTTCAAGCCCTCACGCATCGCATCCACATTAAGCTTTCCCGGATGATGAAGCTGGTAGCTGCGCTGGAATACGTCAGTAAACCGGTTAGCATTAATCGTGTAACGGTACGTCTTCCGTTTGGCTGACCGCCTGGCGTGAAAATCAAGCTCTACTTCCTTGGCAGACGTAACGCGAATATCTGCAGGCAGGCGCCCGTTTAACGCAAGGCACCAGCGTTCTACCGGAATTTGCGACGAGGTCAAGAAATGAAACGGCTGCGCCCGGGCATGAACCCCGGCATCGGTGCGGCCGGAGCCATGGATTTTAACCGTCTCGCCTGTTAAATTCTGAATAGCCGCTTCCAGGCAATCTTGGATCGTATTGCCTCCCGGCTGCGTCTGAAAGCCATAATAATTGCTTCCGTCATAACAGACCGTCATCAGTAAATTACGCACGACCTTGCCACCTTCCTAAACGCTTGCTGCATGCTTGTGTTAATAAATGAAAAACTCTCTGAGCGAACTAGCCATATCCAGGCTTGGCGTACAGAGAGTTTGCATCATATATGGCCGAGCCCAGTTGCGTGCCCTCAGACACGCAACTGTCCTCTAATAAGAGCAAAGCCCCGCTCAAGCCGCCCATGGCTCGTTCGGGGCTGAAAGCCGCTGAACCGAAAGTCCGGCTCCTTCCGCTGTCGCTCTCCTTATGAATAAGCTATATTTCCCTGTGGGAAAATAGAGGCAATTCACGAAGAATATTATGCCCGGTCTACCAGTTCAAGATAAACCATAGGGGCAGAGTCACCACGACGAGGTCCCAGTTTCAGGATACGAGTGTATCCGCCTGGACGCTCGGAGTAACGAGTTGCGATTTCTGTGAACAGCTTTTGGATTGCATCTTGCTCTCCGTCGATCGATTCGCGGCGAACGAACGCTGCAACTTGACGGCGGGCATGCAAATCACCGCGTTTTGCTTTTGTAATGAGCTTCTCAGCGATAGAACGAACTTCTTTCGCTTTCGCTTCTGTCGTTTGGATGCGCTCATACAAGAACAGGTCTGTTACCAGGTCACGGAACAAAGCTTTACGTGCACTAGAGTTACGTCCCAACTTTTGGTATGCCATGTGTATTCCCTCCTTCGCTAAAACGATTCAAGCAATCTATTCTTCCGTACGAAGTCCGAGTCCAAGCTCTTCCAGCTTCTCTTGGACTTCCTCCAAAGATTTGCGTCCGAGGTTACGAACCTTCATCATATCTTCTTCGGTTTTCGTCGTCAGCTCTTGCACGGTATTGATACCGGCACGTTTAAGGCAGTTGTAGGAACGAACGGAAAGATCGAGCTCTTCGATAGTCATCTCAAGCACTTTCTCCTTCTTGTCCTCTTCCTTCTCTACCATGATTTCCGCGTCCTTCGCTTCGTCTGTGAGACCCACAAACAAGTAAAGATGCTCGGTCAAGATTTTCGCACCGAGGCTAACCGCTTCTTCTGGTTTAATGCTGCCATCTGTCCATACTTCAAGCGTGAGCTTGTCGTAGTTGGTCACTTGGCCAACTCGTGTATTCTCTACGACGTAGTTGACACGTGCAATCGGGGTATAGATCGAATCCACAGGAATGACACCGATAGGTTGGTCATCTCGTTTATTCCGATCTGCCTGAACATAACCGCGGCCCCGGCCTGCGAATATGCGCATATGAAGTCTGGAACCCGGTTCAAGCGTAGCAATATGCAAGTCCGGATTCAGAATTTCAACATCGCTATCCGCACGGATATCACCTGCTGTAATAACTCCTTCGCCTTCCGCATCGATTTCAAGGATTTTCTCCTCGTCCGAATGGATTTTGAGAGAGAGAGCTTTCAGATTCAGAATGATCTCCGTAACGTCTTCCATTACACCCGGAACGGTCGAAAATTCATGCAGAACGCCATCGATCTGGACCGAGGTTACCGCTGCACCCGGTAGAGAAGAGAGCAAAATCCGACGCAGCGAGTTACCCAGAGTGGTGCCATACCCACGCTCAAGTGGTTCTACTACAAATTTCCCATAGGTGCCATCATCGTTAACTTCTACGGTCTCAATTTTCGGCTTTTCGATTTCTATCACGAAATTACCCCTCCTTCAAAACGTCGTTCCTAAAAAACAGCCATGTCTTCTGAAGTGTACCATGTAGTATGCCTAAACAACCATTGTTACCAAGTTGCAATGTTGTTATACACACCTTATGCAACTTCATTAAACACGACGGCGTTTTGGAGGACGGCAACCGTTATGCGGGATTGGAGTCACGTCTTTAATCATGTTGACTTCAAGGCCTGCCGCTTGCAGGGAACGGATAGCGGCTTCACGGCCGGCTCCAGGACCTTTAACCATAACCTCAACGGATTTCATGCCGTGTTCCATTGCCGCTTTAGCAGCTGTTTCAGCAGCCATTTGCGCAGCGAATGGAGTAGATTTACGGGAACCTTTGAACCCTTGGCCGCCGGAGCTTGCCCAAGAGATCGCATTACCGTGCGGATCCGTAATCGTTACAATCGTATTGTTGAATGTGGAACGAATATGCGCCACACCAGATTCGATATTTTTACGGTCACGACGTTTAGTACGTACGACTTTTTTTGGTTTAGCCATTGTCAGTTATCCTCCCTTCTTATTTCTTCTTGTTCGCTACTGTACGACGAGGACCCTTACGAGTACGGGCATTCGTTTTCGTACGTTGTCCGCGAACAGGCAGGCCACGACGATGACGCACACCACGGTAGCAGCCAATTTCGATCAAACGTTTAATATTTAAGGAAATTTCACGACGCAGGTCACCTTCAACCTTAACCTCTTTGTCGATCGTTTCGCGTAGTTTGCTAACCTCATCTTCCGTCAAATCACGAACACGAGTGTCCGGATTGATGCCTGTTGTATTCAGGATTTTCTGAGAAGTCGTTTTACCGATTCCGAAAATGTAAGTCAAGGCGATCTCAACGCGTTTGTCACGTGGCAAATCCACACCAGCTATACGAGCCATTTTACGCTACACCCCCTTCTATTAACCTTGTTTTTGTTTGTGCTTAGGATTCTCACAGATTACCATTACATGGCCTTTGCGACGAATGACTTTGCATTTTTCGCAAATAGGCTTTACAGAAGGTCTTACCTTCATGTTAATTACCTCCCTAAAGTTTTGCGAAGCAAAACTTTCTTCGTAAGGATTAGCCTAGTTTTACATCAAGTAAAACTAACTTTGAAGCACTGACTTCGAGAAAAACTTCGTTTCACAGGCCACCACAAAAAATAAATTATATGCAGTGACAAACTCAACCTGAATATCATACCACATATTCGCAATAAATGATATGGTATCTATTTACGGTAAGTAATACGACCTTTTGTGAGATCGTACGGTGATAGTTGAACGACCACTTTATCTCCCGTCAGAATACGGATGAAATGCATCCGCAGCTTACCGGAAACATGAGCGAGAATTTGATGACCGTTCTCAAGCTCTACTTTGAAAGTAGCATTCGGCAGCGGCTCAACAACTACACCTTCGACTTCAATGACATCTTCCTTAGCCACAGTCAGTCTCCTTTCTCTTCAGCATTTGGATTGGCGGATTGAACGAATGCGCGCACGGCATGCCGCAGCTTCGCATTAGTCACCCGACCGCTTTCCTGCAAACTATGAACAACCTCGCTGCTAATGATTGGCGAAAGTTCGAGATGCTGTACATTCTTCCGTTTGGGCTGATCAAACTTTCGTTTGTTCCCATCCGCGATCAGTACGAACTTGGTGTCCACAATCGCTACAACAACAGCAACCGACCCGGCTTCTTTGCCCTTCAATACTCTCACCATTTGGCCGATCTTGGCTTCTGAGCGGTGCTCCACCTTCATCGCCTATTCGTCCAGCTTTGTAAGAATTTCCATACCGTCCGCAGTAACTGCTACAGTATGCTCGAAATGAGCGCAGAGCGAGCCGTCTACTGTAACGACTGTCCAGTTATCTTCCAGCGTTCTTACATATCGCTTGCCTACGTTGACCATAGGTTCGATAGCCAGAACCATACCTGGCTTCAGACGTGGCCCCCGATCTGGAATGCCGTAATTCGGAATCTGCGGTTCCTCGTGAAGATTCGCGCCGATGCCGTGACCGACATATTCGCGAACGACCGAAAAGCCTGCATCCTCAATGTAACGCTGAATAGCATGCGATATCGTGTATAAGCGAACATCGGGCTTGACGAGCTCCAGTCCGGCAAAGAGAGATCCTTCAGTAACTTCAAGAAGTCTCTTCGCTTCCTCTGAAATCTTGCCAACCGGATAAGTCCATGCCGAGTCGCCATGAAAGCCGCGATACTCCGCACCGATATCAAGACTGATGATGTCGCCTTCATTCAGTTTGCGTTTGCCGGGAAATCCATGTACCAATTCTTCGTTAACCGAAGCGCAAATGCTGTAAGGAAAGCCGTTGTAATCTTTGAAAGACGGCACCGCGCCTTGACTGCGAATGTACTTATCAGCAATTTGATCGAGTTCCCCCGTCGTAATCCCGGGCTCAATCGATTGTGCCATGAGCCTGTGCGTCTCCGCGACGATCCGCCCTGCTTCTCTCATAAAGCCAAGTTCCGTTTCGGATTTACAAATGATCATTACTTAACCTCGCAGTAAAGATACGATTTCTTTCGTTACCGTATCGATTTCCTGTTCTCCATCAATTTCGCGCAGCAGCCCTTTTTCTTCATAGAACTGAAGAAGCGGCGCTGTCTTGTTGATGTATTCGTCCAGCCGTGTGCCTACGCTCTCTTCATTATCGTCAGAACGTTGGTACAATTCTCCGCCGCACTTATCGCAAACACCTTCCTGTTTAGGAGGATTAAAGATCACATGATAAGTAGAGCCGCAAGATTTGCAAATCCGTCGTCCCGTAAGACGAGCCAGCAATTTGTTACGATCCACTTTCAGGTTGATGACGTGCGTAAGCTTGCGATTCAGTTCGCTAAGCAGCTCCTCCAGCGCTTCCGCTTGCGAAAGGGTTCTTGGAAATCCATCCAGTAAGAAACCATTTTCGCAATCGGACTGCTGAAGTCTTTCGCGAACGATACCTACGGTGACATCATCAGGTACCAGCAGGCCTTGATCGATATACTCCTTGGCTTTCAGCCCAACAGGCGTTCCTTGCTTGATCGCCAGACGAAATGCATCGCCTGTCGAAATATGAGGAATGCCAAATTCGTTAACGATCGCCTCTGCTTGTGTTCCTTTTCCCGCTCCAGGAGGTCCCATGAATAGAATGTTCATGTCAAGCACTCCCTTCGAGACTGGTTCACTTCGCTAAGAAAACAGAACAATAGGCGCCAGGAGAGTTCGTTAACCAAGCTCAATCCTGGAACCTATCTCCTATTTATTAATGAAGCCTTTGTAGTGACGTTTAATCAATTGCCCTTCGATCGTCTTCATCGTATCAAGCGCAACACCGATAACGATCAGAATGGAAGTACCTCCGATTTGCACGGTACGCGGCAATCCTGCCAATGCACCGAGAATAACCGGGAGTACGGAGATAAAGGCGAGGAACAATGCGCCGGTCATCGTCAAACGGGATAGAACCCGAGTCAGATAAGTGGCCGTTGTTTTCCCCGGACGGATCCCCGGAATGTAGCCGCCGTTCTTCTTCATGTTATCCGCCATTTGCTGCGGGTTCATCTGTACAAACGTATAGAAGAACGTAAATCCAATAATCATGATTACATACAACACAATACCCAACGGACGGTCAATGTTCATGTTGTTGCTGATCCATTGTGCCCAAGTGTGTGTTGACCAGAAGCTTGCAATGACTATCGGAAACTGCAGCAGGGATGATGCGAAGATAACCGGAATAACACCCGCTGCGTTAATTTTGAGCGGAATGTGCGTGTTCTGCCCGCCATACATTTTGTTTCCGACAACACGCTTAGCGTATTGTACAGGAATTTTACGGATGGCTTGCTGGATGTAAATTACACCGATAACAATTAACACCAACACGATGATAATCGCAATTGCTTTAACAATGTTCATGAACGTTTGCCCAGTAACTATGAAATCAGACATTGCGATATTTTGTATATGAGTTGGTATCGAGGCGACGATACCCGCGAAAATAATCAGCGAAATACCGTTACCGATTCCCTTATCCGTAATTTGCTCACCAAGCCACATCAAGAACGACGTACCCGCGGTCAAAACAATCGCGATCAACATATAATCCCCGAACGTAGCGTTCGGCACCATCTCCGTATAATACAGCCGGTTGAACCCGATCGATGTCGCAAAGGCTTGAATGAGGGCCAAGACCACCGTTAAGTAACGAGTGACTTGGGCCGTCTTCTTCTTGCCATGCTCACCTTGTTTCGCCCATTCTGCCAGCTTAGGAATAACATCCATGGACAGGAGCTGAATAATAATGGAGGCGGTGATATAAGGGAAAATCCCGATTGCAAAAATCGAGAAATTATGCAGCGCGCCGCCCGAGAAGATGTTCAATAGCCCGAGCAAATCGCTCCCCGCTACGTTTGTCGTTTTGAACACTTCTTTATTAACGCCCGGAACCGGAACAAATGTACCGATCCGGTAGATAATAAAGATAAAGAGAGTGAACAAAATACGGGTCCGCAGATCCTTAACGTGCCATATGTTCTTCATGGTTTTAAACATTAGATCACCTCGGTTTTACCGCCGGCAGCCTCGATTTTCTCCACCGCGGATTGAGAGAACTT
This sequence comes from Paenibacillus sp. FSL W8-0186, assembly GCF_037969765.1. Lineage (NCBI taxonomy): Bacteria > Bacillati > Bacillota > Bacilli > Caryophanales > Paenibacillaceae > Paenibacillus > Paenibacillus sp. FSL W8-0186. The sequence goes on from NZ_CP150207.1 coordinate 4,900,880, forward strand.
ATTCGCTTTAACCGTCAATTTGACAGTCAGTTCACCGTTGCCAAGAATCTTGATGCCGCTTTTTGCGTCTTTCACGATTCCTTGTTCAAACAACAGCTCAGGAGTAACCTCTGTATCCGCCGCAAAGTTGTTCAATTCCTGGGTGTTCACAATCGCATACTCTTTCCGCGTTGGATTCGTAAATCCGCGTTTTGGCAAGCGACGATACAACGGGTTTTGACCGCCTTCGAAGCCCGGACGGACACCGCCGCCGGAACGAGCATTTTGACCTTTGTGACCACGTGTTGATGTTTTACCCATGCCGCTTCCTGTACCGCGTCCTACGCGTTTGCGTTCTTTGCGGGAACCAGGAGCTGGGGAAAGCTCATGTAACTTCATCGTTCGTTGCACCTCCTTATTTATTGTTTCACTTGCGGGTAAAGGTAAACCTTAGGTCCACCAATTTCATTCGTTAGCTAATCCGCTAATACTTGTCAGGGAGTTATCCTTGGAGTTCTTCAACGGATACCAGATGGCTTACATGATTGATCATGCCGCGAATGGCAGGATTATCTTGTTGAACCACGGATTGGTTTACCTTACGCAGTCCCAGTGTTTTAACAGTCGTGCGTTGTTTCTCCGATGTGCCGATCAAACTACGTACGAGGGTAATTTGCAGCTTTGCCATGAGATTCCCTCCTTAACCGAGAAGTTCTTCGACGGTTTTACCGCGTAATTTCGCAACATCTTCAGCGCGTTTCAGACGGGACAAGCCCTCCAAAGTCGCGTTAACCATGTTGATGGAATTCGAAGAACCTAAAGATTTTGTTAGAATGTCGCCTACGCCAGCAAGTTCGAGTACCGCACGAACTGGACCGCCTGCGATTACCCCGGTACCTTCGGAAGCCGGTTTAAGAAGAACGCGGCCTGCACCGAAGTGACCGATTACTTGGTGAGGGACTGTCGTTCCCACAAGCGGAACGAATACAAGGTTTTTCTTAGCATCTTCGATTCCTTTGCGAATCGCATCAGGAACCTCGCCTGCCTTACCGATCCCAGCGCCAACCCAGCCTTTGCCGTCCCCGACAACTACGAGCGCACTGAAGCTAAAACGGCGTCCGCCTTTTACTACTTTAGCTACGCGGTTAATATTTACAACTCTTTCAGTCAGTTCTAAAGTATTCGGATCTACACGCAAGTCGTTAACCTCCTTTTAGTGATTATTTTAGAATTCAAGGCCTGCTTCGCGAGCCGCGTCTGCCAGAGCCTGAATACGTCCGTGATACAAGTATCCTCCACGGTCAAACACAACGTTTTTGAAGCCTTTTTCCTGAGCGCGTTTTGCGATCAGTTCGCCAACTTTTTTAGCAGACTCCACATTGCCGCCGTTGGTAATTCCGCTCAATTCTTTATCAAGTGTCGATGCCGATGCCAGAGTAACCCCAGCCACATCATCGATCAGCTGTGCATAGATATGTTTGGCAGAACGGAATACGTTCAATCTTGGACGAACAGCCGTTCCTTGGATTTTTCTCCGTACGCGCAAATGTCTTTTCAGACGAGCTTTGTTCTTATCAGCTTTTGTAATCATGACTTCCATTTCACTCCCTTCGGTTTACCTAAACAACACAAATCGTTCAACTCGCCAGAAGGATTGGTCCGCTAAGAAGAAAGTTATTTCTTCTTACCGGCTTTACCTTCTTTACGGATAATGCGTTCACCTTCGTACTTGATCCCTTTGCCTTTGTACGGCTCAGGCTCGCGTACGGAACGAATTTTAGCAGCATATTCGCCAACACGCTCTTTGTTAATTCCGCTAACGACGATCTTCGTGTTCGAAGGCACTTCAAATGTAATGCCTGGCTCTGGAGTGATTTCTACAGGATGGGAGTACCCTACGTTGAGTACGAGCTTCTCTCCGGATTTGCTTGCGCGGTATCCGACCCCAACCAGCTCAAGGTTTCTAGTGAAACCTTCAGTTACTCCACTAACCATGTTGCTCACTACACTGCGCGTTGTACCGTGCAGGGAACGATGCGTTTTATGATCAGAAGGACGTTCTACTGTGATCTCATTGTTCTCAACAGTAATTTTCATGTCCTTGTGAAGTTCACGAGTCAAAGAACCTTTCGGCCCTTTTACTGTAATCACATTATTATCAAGTGTGATATCCACACCACTTGGTACTGTAATTGGTTTGCGACCAATTCGAGACATTTGCTGCACCTCCTTGTTTTGTGACGTTAATTACCAAACGTAGCAGACAACTTCGCCGCCGGCTTTAGACTGACGTGCTTCTTTGTCGGTCATAACACCTTTGGAAGTGGAAATAATCGCGATTCCCAGTCCGCCCAGAACACGAGGAACCTCAGTGCTCTTTGTGTAAACGCGAAGACCTGGTTTACTGATTCTTTTCAAGCCAGTAATAACGCGTTCGTTGTTAGGGCCGTATTTCAGGAAAAGACGGATCATCCCTTGTTTGTTGTCATCAATATATTCTGCATCGCGGATGAAGCCTTCACGCTTCAGAATCTCGGCGATTTGCTTCTTGATCGTTGAGGCAGGCAGTTCCACCGTTTCGTGGCGAACCGTGTTCGCGTTACGAATACGAGTAAGCATATCTGCAATTGGATCTGACATAGTCATACGTGTAAACCTCCTTCCCGTTGTTGATTGTTTACCAGCTTGCTTTTTTCACGCCAGGAATCTGGCCTTTATAAGCTAATTCACGGAAACAAATTCTGCATATTTTAAATTTTTGCAGTACCGAATGTGGACGACCGCAACGCTCACAACGGGTGTATGCCCGTACTTTAAATTTCGGTGTGCGTTGTTGTTTAACTTTCATCGAAGTTTTTGCCACTTAGCCTGACACCTCCTAAATAGTTTCGGAGAATTCGTTACGACCTACTTATTTTACGAAAGGCATTCCCAGTCCTGTGAGCAATTCACGGGACTCTTCATCCGTCTTAGCCGTTGTTACAATAACAATGTCCATACCGCGAACTTTGTCGACTTGATCGTATTCGATCTCAGGGAAAATCAATTGCTCTTTCAAACCAAGCGTGTAGTTACCGCGTCCGTCAAACGCTTTGTTCGATACGCCGTGGAAGTCACGTACACGCGGAAGCGTTACGTTGAACAATTTGTCGAGGAAATGGTACATGCGCTCACCGCGAAGAGTTACCTTCACGCCGATTGGCATGTTCTCACGAAGCTTAAATCCGGCGATGGATTTCTTAGCACGCGTGATGACTGGCTTTTGACCAGCGATCAGCTGCAAATCGTTAACCGCGGAATCAAGAACTTTCGAGTTTGCTACGGCTTCACCAACACCCATGTTGATAACTACCTTCTCAACTTTAGGTACTTGCATTACCGTTGTATAGTTGAATTTTTGAATCAAAGCAGGCGTTACTTCATTCAAAAAACGTTCTTTCAATCTTGCTGCCATGAATCATGGACCTCCTTTCTTTGCGTTACTGGATTAGTCGATTACTTCACCCGATTTTTTAGCAACACGAACTTTTTTGCCATTGTCCAATACTTTGTAACCGATACGGGTTACGCTTCCGCTCTTAGGATCAACGTGCATAACGTTCGAAACGTGAATCGGAGCTTCCTTCTCAATAATTCCGCCTTGCGGGTTCAGCTGATTTGGTTTTTGGTGTTTCTTAACCATGTTCACGCCTTCCACAAGTACGCGGTTTTCGCGAGGATACGCAGCGATGACGCGGCCTTTTTTGCCTTTGTCTTTACCCGTAATCACGATAACCGTGTCGTCTTTTTTGACATGCAGTTTATTGTTATGGGATTCTAGAACCTTCTTCAGTCTAGGCATTCTTTACACCTCCTGTTTCGTCGAAACTTCATGTTTCACATACGTACTAGATAACTTCCGGAGCCAAGGAAATGATTTTCATGAAATCTCTATCACGAAGTTCACGAGCAACAGGTCCGAAAATACGTGTACCGCGCGGGCTCTTGTCGTCTTTAACAACAACCGCTGCATTTTCGTCAAACGAGATATAAGAACCATCTTTACGACGAACGGAACGTTTCGTACGAACGATTACTGCTTTAACGATGTCACCCTTTTTGACAACGCCGCCTGGTGTTGCTTGTTTTACGGAACAAACGATCAAATCTCCAATATGCGCTGAACGACGACCAGTACCACCTAGAACGCGGATACACATCAATTCCTTCGCACCAGAGTTGTCGGCTACATGCAATCGCGAGAATGCTTGAATCATGGTTATTTCCTCCTTTCAGTTTAAGCTGCCATGCTGTTAGATAATAATCGCTGCTTCGATGATCTCTGCTAGTCTCCAACGCTTGTCTTTGGACAGCGGACGAGTTTCGACGATTCTAACCGTATCACCAATTTTTGCAGTGTTGTTCTCATCATGCGCTTTAAATTTTTTCGTATATTTAATGCGTTTATGGTACAAATCATGTTTCTTGTAAGTCTCAACAGCTACAACGATGGTTTTATCCATTTTGTCACTGACAACTTTACCAACTTGCACTTTACGGGCATTGCGTTCGCTCATTGGTTAGCCTCCTTCCTGGACTTAGGCGCTTCGCTTACGTGGAGCGCAGTATTAGCTAGTAATACCAAGTTCTCTTTCATGTAAAATGGTTTTAGCACGAGCTATATCTTTCCGCACGTCACGGATTCGAGTCGGGTTATCGAGCTGGCCGGTGGCCAATTGAAAACGGAGGTTGAAAAGCTCTTCCTTAAAACCCGCAATTTTTTGTTCGATTTCAGCAGTGGTTAAGTTGCGAAGTTCATTAGCTTTCATTTGCTTCACCACCCAATTCTTCACGTTTCACAAACTTTGTTTTGATTGGCAGTTTGTGAGCGGCAAGCCGCATAGCTTCACGAGCAATTTCCTCGGGTACACCAGCAAGCTCAAACAAGATTTTGCCTGGTTTCACAACTGCAACCCATTTCTCAACGTTACCTTTACCGCTACCCATCCGCACTTCAAGAGGCTTTTGAGTAATTGGCTTGTCAGGGAAAATTTTAATCCATACTTTACCGCCCCGTTTGATATAACGAGTCATCGCGATACGCGCAGCCTCGATTTGGCGGTTCGTAATCCATGTAGGCTCAAGAGCTTGCAGGCCGTATTCGCCGAAGTTCAGCTCAGTTCCGCCTTTAGCTTGGCCTCTCAAACTACCGCGCTGCTGCTTGCGGTGTTTTACACGTTTAGGTACCAACATGATTAATTGCCTCCTTCCTGGGCAGCTTGTTGTTTCTTAGCCGTAGGAAGAACCTCTCCACGATAAATCCATACTTTTACGCCAAGACGTCCATAGGTCGTATGAGCTTCAGCCGTACCGTAATCAATATCAGCGCGAAGCGTATGAAGTGGAACAGTTCCTTCACTGTAGCCTTCCGAACGAGCAATCTCAGCACCGCCAAGACGACCGCTGACTGCTGTTTTGATCCCTTTAGCACCTGCGCGCATTGTTCTTTGAATCGCTTGTTTAAGCGCACGACGGAAAGAAACACGACGCTCCAATTGTTGTGCGATGCTCTCAGCGACAAGAATCGCGTCAAGATCAGGGTTTTTGATTTCAGAGATATTGATGTGAACTTTTTTGCCGCCTGCGATTTTCGTAATTTGATTACGCAGGTTTTCAACTTCCGAACCGCCCTTACCGATAACCATGCCCGGCTTAGCAGTATGGATCGTTACATTCACACGATTAGCCGCTCTCTCGATTTCGATCCGAGATACCGCGGAGTCTTTCAGTTTGTTTTTCAGGTGCTCACGAATTTTAACGTCTTCAAGCAAAAGATCACCGAAATCTTTGCCTGCGTACCATTTGGATTCCCAGTCACGGATAATCCCTACTCGTAGTCCGACCGGATTTACTTTTTGGCCCACGCGTTTTCCCTCCTTATTTTTCGGATACCACCAAAGTAATGTGGCTGGTGCGTTTGTTGATCCGACTTGCACGTCCCATTGCCCGCGGGCGGAAACGTTTCATTGTAGGACCTTGGTTTACGTACGCTTCCGTAACAACCAATTTATTTACATCCAGAGAATAGTTGTGCTCTGCATTGGCAATCGCTGAATTCAAGAGCTTCTCCACGATTGGGGAAGCCGCCTTAGGCGTGTGGCGAAGAATCGCGATAGCATCGCCAACTTGCTTGCCACGGATCAAATCGATAACCAATTTAGCTTTCCGCGGAGCAATACGGATGGACCTTGCATGTGCTTTAGCTTCCATTGTGTGTTACCTCCTCTCAAACGAAGAACTTATCGCTTAACGTCTCGTTTTCTTATCGTCGTCCGTATGACCTTTATAGGTACGGGTTGGAGCAAATTCGCCGAGTTTATGTCCGACCATATCCTCAGTAACATATACCGGAACATGCTTGCGGCCATCATATACACCGAATGTATGTCCAATGAATTGCGGGAAAATCGTAGAGCGACGGGACCAAGTTTTGATTACTACCTTCTTGTTCGATGCGCTCGCTTCTTCCACTTTCTTCAACAGGTAACCATCAATAAATGGCCCCTTTTTCAGACTGCGACTCATGTATTTTTCCTCCCTTCGCCACTTTGAAAAATGACTTCGCCTTCTTTTAGGCTAAGCCGGCTTATGCCAGCTGTTGATATCTCTCGTTGCCGCAACCACGAAGTGATCCGCTAGCAGCGGATTACTTCGTACGGCCGCGAACGATATATTTATCAGAAGCTTTGCCTTTTTTACGCGTTTTGTAACCAAGCGTCGGTTTGCCCCATGGAGAAAGCGGAGACTTACGTCCGATTGGCGCACGGCCTTCACCACCACCGTGTGGGTGATCGTTCGGGTTCATGACGACACCGCGTACAGATGGGCGCTTGCCAAGCCAACGGCCGCGGCCAGCTTTACCGATCTTGATCAATTCATGGTCTTGGTTACCTACAGAACCAATCGTCGCGCGGCAAACTTTAAGAATTTTACGCACTTCGCCAGAAGACAGGCGAACGGATACGTACTTATCTTCTTTACCGAGCAATTGTCCTTCTGTACCAGCCGCACGAACGAGCTGTCCGCCTTTGCCTGGTTGAAGTTCAATGTTGTGGATAACTGTACCTACTGGAATGTTCTCCAAAGGAAGAGCATTACCGATTTTGATGTCAGATCCAGGTCCTGACTCGATCATGTCGCCTACTTTCAGTCCTTTCGGAGCCAAAATGTAGCGTTTCTCGCCGTCAACATAGTGGATCAGAGCGATATTGGAAGTCCGGTTCGGGTCGTACTCGATTGTAGCAACGCGACCTGGAATTCCATCCTTATTACGTTTGAAGTCGATGATCCGGTAGTTACGTTTGTGTCCTCCACCATGGTGGCGAACCGTAATTTTACCGTGGTTGTTACGTCCAGCCGTTTTGCTCAGTGGAGCAAGCAACGATTTCTCCGGACGATCCGTAGTAATTTCTTCAAAAGTGGATACAGACATATTCCGTCTTGCTGGAGATGTCGGTTTATACTTTTTAATTGGCACTGTTTTTCCCTCCTTGCTCTAACGTTCTATTATACCGATTCAAAAAATTCAAGCGGCTTGCTGTCAGCCGTTAGCGTAACGAATGCTTTTTTCCATTCAGGAGTATATCCGAAGTGGCGTCCGTAACGTTTAGGCTTGGCAGGAACACGCAGTGTATTCACATTGCTCACTTTAACATTGAAGATCGCTTCTACAGCTTGTTTGATTTCGGTTTTGTTCGCACGAATGTCTACTTCGAAAACATATTTGTTCTCGCTCATGTAATCAGCCGTACGTTCCGTAATCAGGGGACGTTTAATTATATCACGAGGATCTTTCATTACGCGAGCACCTCCTCTACCTTCTGAACTGCTTCTTTCGTAATGATCAGTTTGTCGTGCGTCAGCACGTCAAGAACATTAATGCCGTCAGCTGCAACGAATTTAACACCTGGGATGTTGCGTGCGGACAATGCTACATTGTCATCATAGCTAGGCGCTACGATCAATGCTTTGCGGTCTACTTTCAGGTTGTTCAGAATCGCTGCGAACTCTTTCGTCTTAGGAGCGTTCAGGCTGAGCGCATCCAATACGATAATGTCTTGGTCGATCACTTTCGAAGAAAGAGCCGATTTGATTGCCAAACGACGAACTTTCTTAGGCAATTTGTACGCATAGCTGCGTGGAGTCGGACCGAACACGATTCCGCCGCCAACCCATTGCGGGGAGCGGATCGAACCTTGACGAGCACGACCTGTGCCTTTTTGTTTCCATGGTTTACGGCCGCCGCCGCGAACTTCGGAGCGTCCTTTTACTTTATGAGTACCCAAACGCAGGGAAGCGCGCTGCATAACAACTGCGTCGTGAAGAACGTGAACGTTCGGTTCGATTCCGAATACCGCGTCATTCAGTTCAACTTCGCCCACTTGGCTACCGCTGACATTATATAGTGCTACTTTAGGCATTGCTTGTTCCTCCTTTCCTTAAGGCGATTACTTCTTAACCGCTTGTTTGATTTTAACTACGCTATTTTTAGGACCTGGAATGGATCCTTTAACGAGCAATACGTTACGCTCTGCATCCACGCGGATGACTTCAAGGTTCTGGATCGTAATCGTTTCGTTACCCATATGCCCTGGCAATTTTTTGCCTTTAGGAACACGGTTGGCTTGGATGGAACCCATGGAACCTGGACCGCGATGGTAACGGGAACCGTGAGACATAGGCCCGCGGCTTTGACCCCAACGTTTGATGTTACCTTGGAATCCTTTACCTTTAGAAATACCTGTTACGTCAACAAATTCGCCTTCAGCAAAAATATCAACTTTGACCTCTTGGCCAACTTCATATGTTGCCAAATCAATACCGCGAATTTCACGAACGTAGCGCTTAGGTGCTGTATTCGCCTTCTTAGCGTGACCTAATTCAGGTTTGTTAGCTCTGCTTTCTTTCTTATCGGCATAACCGATTTGAATCGCTTCGTAACCGTCGTTCTCCACATCTTTCTTCTGCAGAACAATGTTGGACTCAGCTTCGATAACCGTTACAGGAATAACAACGCCCTCTGGGGTAAACACTTGAGTCATTCCGAGTTTTTTCCCTAAGATACCTTTCATGTTGACACCTCTTTTCCTTTCCTAATCAACTCACGATTGATATTACAATTTGATTTCGATATCTACACCGGACGGCAGGTCCAAGCGCATCAAGGCATCCACAGTTTGTGGAGTCGGGTTCACAATGTCGATCAGACGTTTATGTGTACGCATTTCGAACTGCTCCCGGGAATCCTTGTACTTGTGTACCGCACGGAGAATAGTAATAACTTGTTTCTCAGTTGGAAGCGGAATTGGTCCGGATACGCCAGCACCTGAACGTTTTGCCGTTTCAACGATTTTCTCTGCGGATTGATCAAGAATTCTGTGATCATAAGCTTTCAAACGAATACGAATTTTTTGCTTTGCCATTTTAGTCCCTCCTTCTATCGCCCAATTTATTATCGGACATACTCCGTGAAAATTTTCTGACCGCCCTCCCATGGCAAAGGGGCCGGGTGTGTCAGTAACCTCTCACATCATCGCACAGTCACAGAACAACATTCACTATTATATAGAAAAGATAGATGTAATGCAAGCAAAATATTAGACATTTTTATTGGCCATTTGCTCGGCACATATATATAGAAGAAACTCGTTTTTTCGTGCCCGCAAAACGACAATTGAGGAACATAAAAACAAATACAGTACATATATCAGCTTGGTGAGACCTGCTATAATTCGTTGTTAAGCGCTTACATTTTATCGATTTGAGCTTTTCTCCAATTTGCACAGGGAGGTGATACGCCGAATCTGGTTTTGATAGTTATTTGAAGGATTAGAAACCGATCAACTCTAGGAGGGTGAGCATGGAAAAACGACAGTATTACTTTTCCTTAGCTTTGGCACTTATTTTGATCTTATCAATGATTCCGCCCGCATTCGGAGCAGCAACAGAACAAACGGGCACCCACTGGGCTGCTGCCCCATTGAATCGCTGGCAGGAGCGCGGCGTCGTCCACGGATATGAAGATGGCTCGTTCAGACCAGATGGGAAAATAACCCGAGCCGAGTTCGTGACCATCATCAACAAGATATTCGGTGTTTCAGACCAGGGAGACAGCAACTTCTCCGACGTGCCTGCGAGCGCCTGGTTCGCCGTTCAGATGGCTGCCGCCAAAGCGGCGGGCTATTATGAAGGTTTTCCTGATGGTTCAGGCAAGCCTGCAGCTAACATTAACCGGCAGGATGCGGCAGCACTTATGGCAAGAGTGCTGCAATTAAAGGGAGGAATGGATGATGAAGCTCAAGCTGTATCCGGTTTAAGTTTTAGCGATGCTGCTTCCATCAGCCCTTATGCCAGGGAGGCCGTTCAGACTCTAGTTGCCAATCATGCCTTATCCGGATATGCTGATGGGACCTTCCGTCCGCAGCAGGATATGACACGGGCTGAAGCCATAACGCTGATCGATAGATTGATCGCGGCCTACTACGCTGTCGAAGGCGATTATACGGGCGGCCTGATCGCTTCTCATACCGTTATTAACCAACCCGGGGTCACTCTAAAGAATTCTACCCTCTCTCGCAATCTCTATCTGGCCCGGGGCATTCGTAATGGAGATGTTACCCTGAACGGTGTACAGGTGAAGGGAACGGCCTTCATCTGGGGCGGCGAGAGCACGATTAGCGTACGCGACTCTATACTGCAGGATGTGCTGATCGATCGCAAAAACGGCCGCGTTCGCCTACATGCCGGCGGAACAACGAAGATTGTTAAGCTTATAGTCAACAGCTCCGGAACCATAGAGCTCGACGAGAATGCATCCATAGACCATCTTATCGTCAACCACCCTGCTGCCATCCTCATTCCAAAGGGCACTGTCATCCATACACTGGTCATTCATCCCGAGGCAGCCAATACAATCATTACCGGAGAAGGCGACATTGAACAGGCCGATGTCCGGGCAAAAGATGTGAGGCTAAATGGTCAGCCGCTGCCGATTGGCACAGCCATCATCATCGGAGGCGAGGTAAGCTCCCCATCCCCGGACCATAAGCCAAGTACAACTGCCGGCGCTACCTCCAGTAATCGAAGCGGCTCTTCAGGGTCCTATCCGGGAACGGGGCAGCAATATCCCGTCATTGACCTGGCCGATGCCCAAGCGACGGACAGTACGCGTTCCCTCTTCGCTTACTTGCAGGAGATCCGCGGAAAGCATATTCTTTTCGGGCATCAGCACCCGACGGATGAGGTATTGTCCACTACCCCTCCGGGTCAGCCGAAATCGGAAACCTACAGTGCTGTAGGCGATTACCCTGCGATGTTCGGGTGGGATACGCTAAGCCTGGAAGGATTTGAGAAGCCGGGTTCCCTCACGAATACACCGCAGCAGAATCGTGATAATCTGGTCGCCTCGATGAAAGAGGCTTATAAACTGGGCGGCGTGCTGAGCTTAAGCGCTCATATGCCAAACTTCGTAACCGGCGGCGATTTCTACGATACGAGCGGGAATGTAGTGTCGCATATTTTGCCGGGCGGCGACAAGCACGAGGACTACAACGCCTTCCTGGACCGAATCGCGGATTTCGCGCACCATCTCAAGGATGAGAACGGCAATTTGATTCCGGTTATTTTCCGGCCATTCCACGAGCAAAACGGCGGCTGGTTCTGGTGGGGAGCTCCCTATACGACAAAAGAGCAATATATTGAAATTTATCGTTACACCGTAGAATACCTAAGGGATGAAAAGGGCGTGCGTAATTTTCTCTATACCTTCTCTCCAGGAAGCCCGTTCAACAATTCGGAAGCTACCTTCTTAAAAACGTATCCGGGTGACGACTATGTCGATATTCTCGGATTTGACACTTATTACGACGGAAACAACCAAGCCTGGTTCGAAGCGGTCGTCGACGATGCTAAGCTGATATCGCAGATCGCCGATGCACGCGGCAAGGTCGCTGCCTTTACGGAATTCGGCTATTCCAATGTCGAACCGACCGGGACAGCTGATTTGCATTTCTTCACCAAGTTGAGCGCAGCCCTCCAGTCCGACCCGGATGCGAAGCGGATGGCCTACATGTTAACCTGGGCGAACTTTAATTATAATTCTATCTTCGTGCCTTACCGCAACTCGGCGATGTATGGCGATCATGAGCTCCTGCCTGATTTCGAGCAGTATTATGCCGATCCGTACACATATTTCAGCCGCGATCTAAGCGGGGTGTATAACAAGAAGCTCAGAACAGCAAAAGAAAAACCGTTTATGCACATCGTGTCCCCTACCGGACAAGAGACGATCAGAAAGGCCTCGACCACGATTCGGGCCAAAGTATTAAACCAGAATGTCGGCAAAGTCGTTTACCTGGTCGGCGACGAAATAACCGAACATGAAATGTCCATGAACGACAAAGGCTTTTATGCCGCCGAATGGCAGCCTCCAGCAGAGCTAAACGGCAAGGAAACCACATTGACCGTTAAAACCTATGGCAAAGACCATTCAGTCCTGTCTCAGACCATTACGATTTACATTGGTATCCAGGAAAAAGTGTTGAAGCAGTTCACTTTCGATCAAAATATCGCCGGCGTGGCAAGCAACGGCAATTGGCCTGATACGATTCAAACGCAGTATGCACACGGTATGCTTGCCAACGATGGAAAACTGAAAATTAACGTCAGCGGCCTGACAGGATCCGACAGCTGGCAAGAGCTGAAGATCGGCCTACCCGACATCGCCGGGCAAGTTACACTGCCATACGTGAATCGGGTTAGTTTCGAAGCTTGGATACCAGCAGCCGCCGGAGATCACGACCCTGCTCATGTAAATCTGCGGGCAGCCGCAGAACTGCCGCCAAATAACATTAAATTTGAGACAACGAGCGTAACCGCATGGAGCGAGCTTCCAAGAATTACGATCGGCGGCGAGGAATATGTCGCCTATAGCGCCCTGATGGACCTGACCGATCAGGATCAACTCGCAGCAGCTGAAGGCTTACAGTTAGCCCTGATTGGCAGCGGCCTGAATTATGACGGCCCGATCTATGTTGATAATATCCGGCAAATCAATGCCTATACCGGAGAAACTAATGATCCTGCCCACGTTGATGATTTCGATGGGTATAAGGGGAGTAATGAGCTGCTCCGTTCAGGCTATAGCCCAAATGGGGATGCCAATTCCATCTCGCTTGATGCGGAGCATAAGCAAAGCGGTCAATTCGGATTAAAATTGGACTACACTTTGGCCGGGCAGGGATATACGGGAATTACTAAAAATCTTGGCAGCCGTGACTGGTCTCAGACCGGGAAGCTGAAATTTTGGCTAGAGCCAGATGGCAGCGGCAAAAAACTGGTCATCCAGATCAAAGCGAACGATATTCACTTTGAGTATTATCCTTCGCTTGCGGACAGCGCGCCCCGGTGGATTGAGATTCCGTTCAAAGATTTCTCCGTTGCGCCTTGGGATTCCGCCAATCAGAGCAAGAAGCTGGACACAACTCATGCGAAAAAAGTGCAGGCATTTTCGATCTATGTCAATGCACTAGCCAATGATTCGTATTCCAAAGACAATCCTTTCCTGGGTACGCTTTACCTGGACAGCATTCATGTCATCCCCGGCAGTTCCGGAGACATCCCGAAGGGTGAAGATGACGGGACTGACCCTGGAAACGGAGGCGGGATACAGCCTGGAACGCTGTATGGCTTTGAGACAGACACTGCAGGCTGGGAGGTCGAGGCTACTCAGAATTTTGCCAATGCTGCACCTCCAACCGTAACCACGGATGTGTACGCCGAAGGCATCCAATCGCTGCTAACCACCTTCGAGCTGGACGGTACCTCCTTTGAACTGACAAAATACGCGGATTTTGACTTCAGCGGCCTGCAAGCCTTAAACGCAAAAGTCAAATTATCCACAGGTTCTGCCCATATCTATTTCTATGTAAAAACAGGCAGCTCCTGGACTTGGTACGACAGCGGCATCACCCTTGTCGAAGCCTCTGAAGCAGGCTTCAAAACGTTAAGCATCGATTTGTCCCAGGTTGAGAATCTCCATCAGGTCAAATCTCTGGGCTTCAAAATCGAGCCGGTTCCCGGCGAAACGGGAGCAGCGACCCTGTACATTGATGATATTTCCTTATTTTAAGTAGAACCGTAAATAGGCCGAGTCAAGTGAATGCTTGATCCGGCCTATTTCTTATAGTTCGTTTGCTATGAATTCTTGCCTTATTCGGGTAGAAAAGATCTAGGCTAATTGGTTGGCTACCCCCGTAATGCTTACGGACACAGATGCCGCTATACTTGCAAAATACCACCATTCAGTGTGCTAACGGACTATGGGGGCGCTATTCATTAAAACAAGCCTGACTTCATCTCCATTTCAGGCCATAAGGCCTCCTGGGTCCGTTACTCCCCAAAAGTGATCCCTTTTACTAAAATAACGGAATGAGGGTCCGCTAGTCTTATGTCTCAGCTATACACAGCCTGATTTTAACATTAAACTTTTGGCCTCTAGCATCACGTTACCATTTTAATATAACTGTGGATAGTCTTGAGATCACGTTATTCTATCAACTTGAATCTTACTTCAAGCTTAAGAATACAGCCCATACAAAAAAGCTGCCCTAAGGATCTAATGACCCTCAGGGCAGCTTGGCAATAAGGTTTAAGAAACCTTATTATTTTTGGATGGAAACAACCGCACCGGATCCAACTGTACGGCCACCTTCACGGATGGAGAAGCGAGTTCCTTCTTCAATCGCGATAGGAGCGATCAGTTGTACAGTAACTTCGATGTTGTCGCCAGGCATAACCATTTCAGTACCTTCTGGCAGGTTGATGATACCTGTAACGTCAGTTGTACGGAAATAGAATTGTGGACGGTAACCTGTGAAGAAAGGTTTGTGACGTCCGCCCTCTTCTTTAGTCAATACGTATACTTGAGCAGTGAACTCAGTATGCGGATTAACGGAAGCTGGCTTTGCAAGAACTTGACCGCGCTCGATTTGTGTACGGTCTACACCACGGAGCAATGCACCGATGTTGTCGCCCGCTTCAGCGGAATCAAGCAATTTACGGAACATTTCAACGCCCGTAACAACGGATTTTTTAGTTTCTTCAGCAATACCAACGATTTCAACCTCGTCGCCGACTTTAACAGTACCACGCTCAACGCGGCCTGTAGCAACCGTACCACGACCAGTGATGGAGAATACGTCCTCAACTGGCATCAGGAATGGTTTGTCAACCGGACGCTCTGGAAGCGGAATGTACTCGTCGATGATTTCGAACATTTCGATGATTTTCTTAGCGTAGTCGCCATCTGGGTTTTGAAGTGCTTCACGAGCAGATCCACGGATGATTGGAGTGTCATCGCCTGGGAACTCATATTCGTTCAACAGGTCGCGAACTTCCATTTCAACCAGTTCCAGAAGCTCTTCGTCTTCAACCATGTCGCATTTGTTCAAGAATACAACGATGTAAGGAACGCCTACGTTACGGGACAACAGGATGTGCTCGCGAGTTTGCGGCATTGGGCCGTCAGCTGCGGATACAACCAGGATTGCGCCGTCCATTTGAGCCGCGCCAGTGATCATGTTTTTAACATAGTCGGCGTGACCTGGGCAGTCAACGTGAGCGTAGTGGCGGTTAGCCGACTCATACTCAACGTGGGAAGTGGAAATTGTGATACCGCGCTCGCGCTCTTCTGGAGCTTTGTCGATTTGGTCGTAAGCGATCGCGCTACCTCCACCGTAAGTTTTAGTCAAAACGGTAGTGATTGCTGCAGTCAAAGTAGTTTTACCATGGTCAACGTGACCGATTGTACCGATATTAACGTGCGGTTTTGTACGTTCGTATTTTGCCTTTGCCATTTTAAACAGTTCCTCCTTAAATATGGATTGTTATGTTGGACTGATCGGAGGGGCTCCCATGAAGGAATTCCCTCCGATCAGCAGATACAAAAATTATTCTTCGCCTTTATACTTCGATACGATTTCTTCGGAGATATTCTTAGGAACTTCTTCGTAGTGGGAAAGCTCCATCGAGAATACACCGCGTCCTTGCGTACCGGAACGAAGTGTTGTTGAATATCCGAACATTTCGGAAAGAGGTACTTTGGCACGAATGATTTGCGCGCTACCGCGGGAATCCATACCTTCGATACGTCCGCGACGGGAGTTCAGCATACCCATAACGTCACCCATGTACTCTTCCGGAACCGTAACTTCAACTTTCATGATTGGCTCAAGAAGAACAGCTTGACATTTGTCTTTAGCTGCTTTCAAAGCCATGGAACCAGCGATCTTAAACGCCATTTCACTGGAGTCAACATCGTGGTAAGAACCGTCGACGATTGTAGCTTTAACGTCTACAAGCGGGAAGCCTGCAAGAACACCGTTCTTCATAGCTTCTTCGATACCTTGTTGTGCAGGAGCAATATACTCCCGAGGTACCGCACCACCGACGATTTTGCTGTCGAACTGGTTTCCAGAACCAGCTTCCAGCGGTTCGAATTCAACCCAAACGTGACCGTATTGTCCACGACCACCGGATTGACGTACGAACTTACCTTCAACGCGCGCAGGTGCTTTGAATGTCTCACGGTATGCAACCTGTGGTTTACCCACGTTGGTCTCAACCTTGAATTCGCGGCGCATACGCTCGATGATGATATCAAGGTGAAGCTCACCCATACCAGCAAGGATCGTTTGACCCGTTTCTTCGTCTGTATGAGCACGTAGCGTAGGATCTTCCTCGGTCAATTTGCCGAGGGCAACGCCCATCTTGTCTTGGTCAGCTTTCGTTTTAGGTTCAACTGCGATTTCGATAACCGGATCAGGGAAGTTCATGGACTCCAGGATAACCGGATTCTTCTCATCACACAGTGTATCACCTGTGCCTGTATCTTTCAAACCAACCGCAGAAGCGATATCACCTGCGTAAACTTCAGTGATCTCTTGACGGCTGTTTGCGTGCATTTGCAGGATACGGCCGATCCGCTCACGTTTGCCTTTCGTTGCATTCAGCACGTAAGATCCCGATTGAAGAACACCGGAGTATACGCGGAAGAACGTCAGCTTACCAACGTAAGGGTCTGTCATGATTTTGAACGCCAATGCCGCGAACGGCTCTTCATCCGAAGAATGACGCTCTACTTCCGAACCGTCTTCCAGATGACCTTTAATGCTCGGAATATCAATTGGAGCAGGCAGGTAATCTACAACGGCATCCAGCATCAGCTGAACCCCTTTGTTACGGTAGGAAGATCCGCAAATAACTGGGAAGATTTTAACTTCAACAACACCCTTGCGAAGTGCTGCCTTGATTTCATCGACACTGATTTCCTCGCCTTCGAGGTATTTCATTGTCAACTCCTCGTCCAGTTCCGCAACCTTCTCAACTAGTTCAGCACGAAGTTCCTCTACTTGAGCTTTGTACTCCTCAGGAATTTCGGTCTCTTCGATGTTTTGGCCCATGTTGTCTTTGTACATGTACGCTTTCTCAGCAACAATGTCGATGATACCGACAAAGTTGTCCTCTGCACCGATTGGCAGTTGGATTGCAACTGCGTTCGCTTGCAGACGCTCGCGCATATCTTTAACAACGTTAAGGAAGTCCGCACCGATGATATCCATTTTGTTGACATAAGCAATACGAGGAACGCTATATTTGTCAGCCTGTCTCCATACGGTTTCCGACTGCGGCTCTACGCCTTCCTTGGCACTGAACACACCAACTGCCCCGTCCAATACACGAAGAGAACGTTCGACTTCAACAGTGAAGTCGACGTGTCCCGGGGTATCAATGATATTGACGCGGTGACCTTTCCAAGAAGCGGTCGTAGCAGCGGAAGTAATCGTAATCCCGCGCTCCTGCTCTTGCTCCATCCAGTCCATCGTTGCGGAACCCTCGTGGGTTTCGCCGATTTTATGCGTGCGGCCTGTGTAGAACAAGATACGCTCCGTGGTCGTCGTCTTACCGGCGTCAATATGCGCCATGATCCCGATATTACGTGTATTCTTCAAGGAGAACTCTCTTGCCATGAAATTTTCTCCCTTCGAATTATAGATTTATGTTGTGAATCAACCGAATCCTACCAGCGGTAGTGTGCGAACGCTTTGTTCGCTTCGGCCATTTTGTGCGTGTCTTCACGTTTCTTAACGGAAGCACCAGTGTTGTTGGATGCGTCGATAATCTCGGCAGCCAAACGCTCTTCCATAGTCTTCTCTCCGCGGTTGCGGGAGTAGTTTACGAGCCAACGTAGTCCCAGAGCTGTACGTCTCTCTGGTTTTACTTCGATAGGTACTTGGTAGTTGGAGCCGCCCACACGACGAGCTTTAACTTCGAGTACCGGCATGATGTTCTTAAGCGCTGCTTCAAATACTTCCATCGGGTCATTCCCTGTACGCTCTTGAATAAGTTTAAAAGCGTTATAAAGGATGCTTTGAGCAACACCACGTTTACCGTCGAGCATAATGCGGTTGATCAAGCGAGTAACAAGTTTGCTGTTATACACCGGATCCGGCAATACGTCTCTTTTGGCAACTGGACCTTTGCGTGGCATAGTTATCCCCCTTTCAGTGTTAGTTCAAACGTATAGCTATGACTCTAGCTAATTATTTTTTTGCTTTTGGACGTTTTGCGCCGTATTTGGAACGAGCTTGCATACGGTTGTTCACTCCAGCCGTATCCAGCGCTCCGCGAACGATATGATAACGTACCCCTGGAAGGTCTTTGACCCGGCCACCGCGAATCAGCACGACACTGTGCTCTTGCAGGTTGTGTCCGATACCTGGGATATAAGCAGTCACCTCAACACGGTTCGTCAAGCGAACACGCGCGTATTTACGAAGTGCGGAGTTCGGTTTCTTAGGAGTCATTGTCCCTACCCGAGTGCACACACCACGTTTTTG
Source organism: Paenibacillus sp. FSL W8-0186 (assembly GCF_037969765.1). NCBI lineage: Bacteria > Bacillati > Bacillota > Bacilli > Caryophanales > Paenibacillaceae > Paenibacillus > Paenibacillus sp. FSL W8-0186. The sequence goes on from NZ_CP150207.1 coordinate 4,919,794, forward strand.
AGGAGAATTCAATTCGGTAGCTTCGCGTTTGAGAGCGTTAAACCCTCTGTGCAATGCTGGTGATTTGGATTTGTAAATCTTGTCTTGACGACCTTTACGTACCAATTGGTTGATTGTTGGCATGTTGTTGCCACCCCCTTCCTCAGTAATAAATGTTTCTTTACAAACCTTTTGTTAAGCCCACAGACCCAGGCGGTTCATAAAAGAACAAAGGAAAAGTTTTTGCCGAAAGGTTTGCCCTAAATCAGCAAAAACGATTTTCTCAAGCTATCTCTTTACAATCGCAGCCATCGCTGCCCCTACTTCAATCCCGCAAGCAATGCCGAGATTGTGCATCGTATCCACATAAGTCAATTTGACACCATGTTGGTTACACAGAGCGATAATCTTCGATGTAAGGCGCGGATCTGCATCTTCAGCCACATATACTTCTTCGGCACGACCGAGCTCTACTGCCCGCATCGTTTGTTTCGTGCCGATTTTGACATGAGCGTCCTGTAGCCCTCTATCGTTAGACATCATCTAGTCCTCCAATTTACAGGGATTCACCGTACTCACGCACTTTGATATATTAGCATTTTGCTATAGGCGATGTCAAGCAATTTATTTGCAAGAAAATAACCGCCTTATAGCTATCCTCGAACCTTAAACAAAGTAACGGTGCAGCCGAGTACATGTTCCACTTTCGGCTGCACCGCTTTTCAGGTTGTTTATTCGACCGTTACCGGCTCCTGACCTTCTTCAGCCTCGGTATTCTCCGGCTCTTCGAACTGTACGCTGCGGTAGCGGTTCATGCCCGTACCGGCAGGGATCAGCTTACCGATAATGACGTTCTCTTTCAGGCCAAGCAGTTTATCTACTTTGCCTTTGATCGCGGCATCGGTAAGTACCCGGGTCGTCTCCTGGAAGGAAGCGGCCGACAGGAAAGAATCCGTCTCAAGCGACGCCTTCGTGATACCAAGGAGAACAGGCTTCGCAACCGCCGGCTCCTGACCGGACAGAATCGCTTCCTTGTTCGCCATCTCATATTCATAGAGATCAACGAACGCTCCCGGCAGAAGAGGCGTATCCCCAGCATCAACGATGCGGATCTTGCGCAGCATTTGCTTGATCATAACCTCGATGTGCTTATCGTTGATTTCAACGCCCTGGTTACGGTATACGCGCTGAACTTCCTGAAGAATATAGTTCTGAACACCGCGAATCCCTTTGATGCGCAGAATTTCTTTCGGGTCAATGGAGCCGTCTGTCAGCTCGTCGCCCGCTTCGATTTCCTGTCCTTCGCTGACACGCAGGCGGGATCCGTAGGTGACGGAATAGACCTTCGTTTCCGCTTCGCCTTGAACCTCGATTTCCCGGCGGTCTTTGGCTTCGCGGATTTCTTTGATTACGCCGTCGATTTCACTGATCGTGGCTTGCCCTTTCGGGTTACGCGCCTCGAACAGCTCCTGAATACGCGGCAAACCTTGGGTAATATCATCACCCGCAACGCCCCCGGTATGGAACGTACGCATTGTGAGCTGGGTTCCCGGTTCACCGATGGATTGTGCGGCGATGATACCCACCGCTTCACCGATCTCCACATGTTTGCCTGTCGCCAAGTTTCGCCCGTAGCACTTCTTACATACGCCATGGCGAGCGCGGCAGCTCAGCACGGAGCGGATTTGCAGCTTCGTAACGCCTGCGTCCACAACTTCATGCGCTTTGTCAGAATCGATCAGTTCATTGCGATGAACGATGATTTCCCCTGTCTTGGGATGCTTGATCGTCTCGAAGGAATAGCGTCCTTCAATACGGTCGTACAGATCCTCGATGACCTCTTTACCATCCTGGATGACGCCGACGGTAAAGCCTTTATCCGTACCGCAGTCTTCCTCGCGGACGATAACGTCCTGTGCAACGTCAACGAGACGGCGGGTCAGGTAACCCGAGTCAGCGGTTCGCAGCGCGGTATCCGCCAGACCTTTACGGGCACCGTGCGTCGACAGGAAGTACTCGAGAACCGTGAGGCCTTCGCGGAAGTTCGACTTGATTGGGAGCTCGATGATCCGACCGGACGGGTTGGCCATCAGACCCCGCATACCGCCAAGCTGCGTAATCTGCGATTTGTTACCCCGCGCCTTGGAATCGACCATGAGCATGATGGAGTTGAAGCGATCCATCGATTTCATGAGCACGTCGGTAATTTGGTCTTTCGATTTGGACCAGATGTCGATAACCCGGTCGTAACGCTCTTCGTTCGTAATCAGACCACGGCGGTACTGATTCGTAACAACGCGAACCTTCTCATCCGACTCTCGCAGGATCTCTTGCTTCGCATCCGGAACGACAACGTCGGAGACAGCAATACTAACGCCTGCACGAGTAGAGTAGGTGAAGCCGGTTTGCTTGATTTTATCGAGAATAACCGACGTTTCCGTCGTATGGTATATTTCGAAGCAGCGGCCGATAATTTCTCCAAGGTACTCTTTGCCGATTCCCCCGGTTTGCGGCACGGCCATAATGCGTTCAAATACGTTGGCGCCTTTGTCATAAATAAAGTAATGATCCGGCGTTCCTTGGAACAGGTTGCTGCGCGAAGGCTCATTAATGTACGGGAAGCTGGCTGGGAAAATTTCATTGAAAATAATCCGGCCAACCGTCGTCACAAGCAGCGCATTTTGCTGAGCTTCGGTAAATCCTGTTTTGCCAAGCGCTTTAGCTGGGATGGCTACACGCGCATGCAGAGATACCGTTCCCCGCTGATAAGCGGAAACTGCTTCGTGAGTGGACCCGAGAATCATTCCTGATCCCTTAGCTTCCTTATTGTCCATCGTCAGATAGAAGGAGCCGAGAACCATATCCTGTGAAGGAGTAACAACCGGTTTACCGTCTTTCGGGTTCAGGATGTTGCCGGAAGCAAGCATCAGAATCCGGGCTTCCGCCTGCGCTTCTGCGCTGAGCGGTACGTGCACAGCCATTTGGTCACCGTCAAAGTCCGCGTTATATGCAGTACATACGAGCGGGTGCAGACGGATCGCTCGGCCTTCGACCAGAATCGGCTCGAACGCCTGAATTCCCAAGCGGTGAAGCGTAGGAGCACGGTTAAGCAGAACCGGATGCTCTTTAATGACTTCTTCTAGCACATCCCATACCTCTGGGCTGACGCGTTCAACTTTACGTTTCGCGCTCTTGATGTTGTGAGCCAGGCCTTTATTGACCAGTTCCTTCATCACGAACGGCTTGAACAGTTCCAGCGCCATTTCCTTCGGCAGACCGCATTGGTACATCTTCAAGTAAGGACCTACGACGATAACGGAACGACCAGAGTAGTCAACCCGTTTTCCGAGCAGGTTCTGACGGAAGCGTCCTTGCTTCCCTTTCAGCATGTGGCTGAGGGATTTGAGCGGACGGTTACCAGGGCCCGTTACCGGACGGCCGCGGCGGCCGTTATCGATCAAGGCGTCAACCGCTTCCTGCAGCATGCGCTTCTCGTTCTGCACGATAATATCCGGCGCACCGAGATCGAGCAGACGTTTCAAACGGTTGTTGCGGTTAATCACGCGGCGATACAAATCATTCAGGTCAGACGTCGCAAAACGGCCGCCATCCAGCTGGACCATCGGACGAAGCTCAGGCGGAATAACTGGAAGCACGTCGAGAATCATCCATTCCGGTTCGTTGCCGGAATTCCGGAAGGCTTCGATGACTTCCAGGCGTTTGATCGCACGGTTGCGGCGCTGGCCTTGAGCCGTGCGGAGCTCTTCTTTCAAAAATTCAAGCTCTTTGTCGATATCGAGATCCTGGAGCAGCTTCTTAACCGCTTCAGCGCCCATGCCGGCTTGGAAGCCATAGCCGTATTTTTCACGGTAGCTGCGGTATTCCTTCTCGGACAGGAGCTGTTTTTTCTCCAGCGGCGTCTCGCCTGGATCGGTAACAACATAAGATGCAAAGTAAATAATCTCTTCCAATGAACGAGGCGACATATCGAGCGCCAGGCCCATCCGGCTTGGAATCCCTTTGAAGTACCAAATATGGGATACCGGGGCGGCGAGTTCAATGTGACCCATGCGTTCACGGCGAACTTTAGCTCTAGTTACTTCGACGCCGCAGCGATCGCAGACGACGCCTTTATAACGGACACGCTTATACTTACCGCAATGACATTCCCAGTCTTTGGTCGGGCCAAAGATTTTCTCGCAGAACAGCCCTTCCTTTTCCGGTTTTAGCGTACGGTAGTTGATCGTTTCCGGTTTCTTCACTTCTCCGCGGGACCAAGAACGAATTTTGTCTGGGGAAGCAAGCCCAATTTTCATAAACTCGAAGTTGTTGACGTCCAACAAGGAGCATCCCTCCTTAACCAAGTCCTGATTTTAGCATTATACACAGATCAAAATACACTGAATACGTCCGTCTATTCGATCCATCTGTCTAGGGAAATATCGGCCTCCCAAAGGTAGGCCGATAATCCAGGCAGGCAGCTTCCGCTGCGGTTATCATTATCACATGGCGGCAATCGCCACGTGTTATTCTACGCCGACTTCCGCGCCTTCCAGGTTCAGGCTCAGTTTATCTCCGGTCGCGTCGTCTTCGTCGTCGATTTCCTTCATCTCGATCTCTTCTTCGTTCTCAGTCAGGATCTTGACGTCCATACCCAAGCTTTGAAGCTCTTTAATCAAGACTTTGAACGACTCAGGCACGCCCGGCTCTGGCACATTCTCGCCTTTAACGATCGATTCGTAGGTTTTCACCCGACCGACCACGTCATCGGACTTGACGGTAAGGATTTCCTGGAGCGTGTATGCTGCGCCATAGGCCTCGAGCGCCCACACTTCCATCTCCCCGAACCGCTGTCCGCCGAACTGGGCTTTACCGCCGAGCGGCTGCTGTGTAACCAGCGAGTAAGGACCCGTGGAGCGAGCATGGATTTTATCGTCAACCATGTGCGCCAGCTTAATCATGTGCATGACGCCAACGGTAACTTCACGTTCAAATCTTTCACCGGTTCTTCCGTCATACAGCACGGTTTTACCGTTGCGCTGCATACCGGCTTCTTCCATCGTATCGAACACATCATACTCGTTCGCACCGTCGAAGACCGGTGTGGCCACGTGAATTCCGAGTTGGAGCGCAGCCATCCCAAGGTGAATCTCCAGCACCTGTCCGATGTTCATCCGTGAAGGAACCCCCAGCGGGTTGAGCACGACTTGAACCGGTGTGCCATCTGGCATAAACGGCATATCTTCCTCAGGCAGAATACGGGCTACGACACCTTTGTTACCGTGGCGTCCGGCCATTTTATCCCCCTCGGAAATTTTACGCTTCTGAGCAATGTAGACGCGAACGAGCTGATTAACGCCCGGCGGCAACTCATCGCCATTCTCACGCGTAAACACCTTAACGTCAACAACGATTCCGTCCGTTCCGTGAGGAACACGCAGGGAGGTATCGCGAACTTCGCGTGCCTTCTCGCCAAAGATGGCATGCAGCAAGCGTTCTTCTGCTGTCAGCTCCGTAACACCCTTCGGCGTCACTTTACCAACGAGAATGTCGCCAGCGCTGATTTCCGCACCTACGCGGATAATACCGCGCTCATCCAGGTTGCGAAGCGCCTCTTCCCCTACGTTCGGAATATCGCGGGTAATTTCCTCAGGTCCCAGCTTCGTATCGCGGGCTTCGGACTCATATTCTTCAATGTGAATGGAAGTGTACACATCTTCCTTCACCAGCTTCTCGCTAAGCAGAATCGCATCCTCGTAGTTGTAGCCTTCCCAAGTCATGAAGGCAACGACAACGTTGCGGCCCAATGCCAATTCTCCCATTTCCGTGGACGGTCCGTCAGCCAGAATATCACCTTTCTTGACGACGTCTCCACGCTTAACGATCGGACGCTGGTTAATGCAAGTTCCTTGGTTCGAACGCATAAATTTGTGTAATTTATATTTAACAAGGTCACCGCGTACTTCCTTGCCATCCACAACCTCGACGCGGCGCAGCCAAATTTCGTTCGCTGCGGAACGCTCGATAATTCCATCGTATTTGGACACAATACATACACCGGAATCTTTGGCGGCTTTATGCTCCATACCTGTACCTACGAGAGGTGCTTTAGGAACCAGAAGCGGCACAGCTTGCCGCTGCATGTTCGATCCCATCAGCGCACGGTTGGAGTCATCGTTCTCCAGGAACGGAATTAATGCGGTAGCTACGGATACAACCTGCTTCGGCGATACGTCCATATAGTCGACGCGATCACTCGGCATCGTCAGAATGTTATCCGATTGCTTGTTGTAACGGACAATGACGTTCTCATCCTGGAACGTATTATCCTCATTGAGGATCGCGTTCGCTTGGGCGATAACGTAGTTGTCTTCCTCGTCAGCCGTCAAATAAGCGATTTGATCCGTGACTTTGCCAGTCTTCGGATCAACCCAACGATACGGCGCCTCGATAAAGCCGTACTCGTTAATCCGAGCGAATGTCGAGAGAGAGTTGATCAGACCGATGTTCGGTCCCTCCGGCGTCTCAATCGGACACATCCGGCCATAGTGACTGTGGTGAACGTCCCGAACCTCAAAGCCCGCACGCTCACGAGTCAGACCGCCAGGCCCGAGCGCAGACAGACGGCGTTTATGCGTCAGCTCGGCAAGCGGGTTCGTCTGGTCCATGAACTGGGACAGCTGGGAGCTTCCGAAGAACTCCTTAATGGACGCGATAACCGGACGGATATTGATCAGCGCCTGTGGCGTAATCACGTTCGCATCCTGAATCGACATTCTCTCGCGCACAACGCGTTCCATCCGGGACAAACCGATGCGGAACTGGTTCTGCAGCAGCTCGCCAACAGAACGCAGGCGGCGGTTGCCGAGGTGGTCGATATCATCCGTGTCGCCGATACCGTGCAGCAAATTCAGGAAGTAACTGATCGACGAAATGATGTCGGCCGGCGTAATGTGCTTGACCGATTTGTCGATATTGCGGTTCGCGATAACTTTAACGACCTTGCCATCCTCAATCGGCGAGAAAATATCGACCGTTTGCAGAGGCACGTCGACGGAATCGAGAACGCCGTTAGCTACATGGTAGTTCTTGAAGCCAACGCCCTCTTCCAGATAAGGAAGGATCTCGTCCAATAGACGGCGGTCAACGATTTGACCCGCTTCCGCGATAATTTCTCCGGTATTCGTATCAATCAAGCTCTCAGCGAGACGCTGATTGAACAGCCGGTTCTTGATATGAAGCTTCTTATTGATTTTGTAACGGCCAACATTGGCCAGGTCATAGCGTTTTGGATCAAAGAAACGGGCCACGAGCAAGCTCTTCGCATTATCAAGCGTCGGCGGCTCGCCCGGACGGAGGCGTTCATAAATTTCAATCAGCGCCTTCTCCGTGGAGTCCGTGTTATCTTTGTCCAGCGTGTTGCGGATATATTCATCATTGCCCAGCAAATCCAGAATCTCGGCATCCGTACCGAAGCCAAGCGCGCGAAGCAGCACGGTAACCGGAATTTTACGAGTACGGTCGATCCGGACATAGATAATGTCCTTCGCGTCCATCTCCAACTCCAGCCATGCGCCGCGGTTCGGAATCACTGTGGCAGTATACGTCTTTTTGCCATTCTTATCGATTTTCGTACTGAAATAGACGCTAGGAGAGCGCACCAACTGGCTGACAATAACCCGTTCCGCACCGTTAATAATAAAGGTGCCGGTTTCCGTCATCAGCGGGAAATCTCCCATAAACACTTCCTGCTCTTTGACTTCGCCGGTTTCTTTGTTAATCAGCCGGACTTTAACCCTAAGCGGAGCCGCATACGTTACGTCGCGTTCCTTCGCATCGTCAACCGTATACTTCGGTTCGCCGAGGCTGTAATCGATAAATTCCAACACCAAATTCCCGGTAAAATCCTGAATTGGCGAAATGTCCTGGAACATCTCCCGGAGACCTTCCTCCAGGAACCAATCGTAGGATTTCTGTTGGATTTCGATCAGGTTCGGAACTTCGAGTACCTCGTTAATTCGTGCATAACTTCGCCGAGTGCGTCGACCATATTGAACAAGATGTCCTGCCAACTTATACTCACCCCTCATGTCTACTCACTTTAAAAAAATACATTGCGAACCCGTGTTTGCACCTATATAATAGGTTCAAGGCGGGTTGCAGCTGCTGCACAAATAAAGAAAAGCCCTTATCGAATGCTTTCGAAAAAAGAGCACCATTATCCGTGTCGTTTCTGCCTAACTATCCCCCGTATTCAGTAGATTTGCCCAAAATGTACACATTATACGTTAAACAAGATGATTTTATTCATTGTTTCGTAAAAACCCTTGACATTTCAGCAAACTAAAGTCACAAGGGGCATCCTAATACTGACATTTTATAATAATATCACAACCAGGTTCTCAGGTCAACCTTTTTCTGCTCTGTTTTCAGAGCCGTTTTTATTTTACCGCTCGATAAACTCTGTACCCCTTGTCCTTCGTCACTTCCTCAACCTGTGCGAATAACGACTCCAGCTTCTGTTTTGCCGACGGCGCCCCTTGCTTCTTTTGTATCACGATCCATAATGCTCCGCCCTCTCGCAGCCGTTCATAGGCTCCCTCAAAAATGGCATGAACGACTTCCTTGCCAGCGCGAATAGGCGGGTTCGTCAATATCACATCAAATTGTTGCTCACCTAACGCCGCGAATAGATCACTTTCCACGATCGTTACGTTGGCAATTTTATTGTTCGCCGCATTTTCTTTGGCAAGCTCGACCGCTCTCTGGTTGACATCAATCATAGTGACATGGCCGCGGCCCGCAAGTCTAGCTGCCGTAAGCCCGATCGGGCCATAACCGCACCCGACATCAAGCACCTGCGCAGCTTCCGGAATATCCATCGCTTCGATGAGCACTCTGCTCCCGTAATCTACTCCGCCTTTTGCAAAAACCCCCGCATCGCTAATGAAGCGAAATTTCTGTCCGCGCAATTGAGCGTCCCATATTTTCCGGTCATGCGCCGTAGAAGGTTGATTCGTATAATAGTGATCTGCCATCTGGCATACCTCCACCCGATATGTCTTACAGCGAAATCTGATATCATTGAATACATCTTGTCATTCCATTTTAACCAAGAATCAGCTGTTTATTGCCATTTTCCAACAAACAGGATTCACGATACTGCTCATTGCACTTGCAAACAAACCCCCTTGAACTCGGTTCAAGGGGGTTGTCATCAAAGAGGCGTAGAATTATTTTACTTCTACAGTTGCGCCTGCTTCTTCCAATTTTGCTTTTACAGCTTCTGCTTCTTCTTTGCCCACTTTTTCTTTCAGTGGTTTTGGAGCGTTGTCAACGAGTTCTTTCGCTTCTTTCAGGCCAAGACCTGTGATTTCGCGAACAACTTTGATAACGTTGATTTTGGATGCACCAGCGTTAGCCAGGATTACATCGAACTCGGATTGCTCAGCAGCTTCAGCAGCACCGCCGCCACCGCCAGCTACAACAACAGGAGCTGCTGCAGTAACGCCGAATTCTTCTTCGATTGCTTTAACCAGATCGTTCAGTTCAAGAACGGACATGCCTTTAATTGCTTCTAAAATTGTTTCTTTGCTCATGGTAGAACCTCCATTTTATAGTTGATAAGAGTTAAATTCATTTATTAACTGACTGCATGAAAAGCAAGCTTACGCGCTTGCGCTGCCTTCTTCTTTCTCTGCAACGGCTTTGACTGCCAGCGCGAAGTTGCGAACTGGAGCTTGAAGCACGCTGAGGAGCATCGAAAGGAGACCTTCGCGGGAAGGAAGATCCGCGAGCGCTTTGATTTGGTCGACGCCGACTACACGGCCTTCAACCACGCCACCTTTTACTTTAAGCGCATCGTTCTTCTTTGCGAACTCGCTGATGATTTTAGCCGGAGCTACCGCATCGTCAGCACTGAACGCGATTGCTGTAGGACCAGTCAATACTTCGTCCAGTTCAGTAAGTTCCGCAGCCGCAGTTGCGCGGCGAACGAGCGTGTTTTTCAATACTTGGAATTCTACGCCAGCTTCACGAAGCTGTTTACGCAGTTCCGTTACTTGAGTAACGTTCAGTCCACGGTAGTCAGCAACAACAGTTGTTGCGCTCTCGCGAAGCTTAGCTGTTACCACGTCAACGGCTTCCTGCTTTGCTTGAATCACTTTTGCGTTTGCCAAACTGTACACCTCCTGATAGATATGCTGGGCACAAGCCGAGGTGCAAACCTCGCTTGACATCCCTTTCCGTAGCGGTTCAAAACCTCGCTCTAGAAAGACTTTTAAAGAACCTGACGGCCCGCAAGCCGATCCCAGTCCATTAAAAAAGCCTCCGTAGAATCACGAAGGCCTGATGAATCATCATTCCGCAGTTAACCTGCAGCATGCTGACGTTCTATCACAACACCTCGGTAGGAAATTAAGCCTTGCAAGGGCACCTACTGTCTACGGTAAGCATATTCGAATTTAGTTACTTTTCAAAACAACTCGTTCAGTATACCAAGGGAAAGAACATATGTCAAACCCTTCCCCACGAACCGCGGGAGGTATTATCTGAATGCAGCTGCGTTAACGCGAGCACTTGGTCCCATCGTGGAAGAAACCGCGATGTTCTTCAAGTAAACACCTTTGGCAGCAGCAGGTTTAGCACGGTTCAATGCATCGATGAGAGCTTTCAGGTTCTCGTCAAGCTGTTCGGCACTGAAAGATACCTTGCCGATCGGCGCATGAATTTGGCCTGCTTTGTCCAAACGGTATTCGATTTTACCCGCTTTGATTTCTTGAACCGCTTTAGCTACGTCAAACGTAACCGTGCCAGCTTTAGGGTTAGGCATAAGGCCTTTACCACCGAGCAAGCGTCCAAGTTTACCAACTTCACTCATCATGTCTGGTGTCGCTACGCAGACGTCGAAGTCGAACCAGCCTTGTTGAATTTTGTTGATCATGTCTTGATCGCCAACAAAGTCCGCTCCAGCCGCTTCCGCTTCCTTCGCTTTCTCACCTTTGGCGAATACCAATACGCGCTGCGTCTTACCCGTGCCGTGAGGCAGGACAACGATACCGCGAACGGCTTGGTCTTGTTTACGTGGGTCTACGCCCAAACGAACCGCTACTTCAACGGTTTCGTCGAATTTAGCACTTGCTGCCTTCTTCACCAACTCAACGGCTTCGGAAGGCTCATAAGTTGCTTCGCTGTCGATCAGCTTGGCAGCTTCAAGGTATTTCTTACCGTGTTTAGCCATGAAAATATTCCTCCTTGTGTGGTGTTAGCGGAAATTCCTCCCACTGATCTCTAAATTACATAGTTACCCTAAAGGCTAACATGCAATTTAGAGGCAACTTCTGTTGCAATGGCAACATCCGTTGTTCGGCCGCTCCAAGAATTAGTCTTGGATCGCGATACCCATACTGCGAGCAGTACCTTCGACCATACGCATAGCCGCTTCAACGGTAGCTGCGTTCAGGTCTTGCATTTTTTGCTCCGCAATTTGACGAACAGCGTCGCGTTTAACGGTAGCTACTTTCTTCTTATTCGGTTCACCGGATCCCTTCTCAACTTTCGCAGCAACGCGAAGCAGAACGGCAGCTGGTGGAGTCTTGGTGATGAAAGTGAAAGAACGGTCTTCAAACACCGAGATTTCAACCGGAATAATCAAACCTGCTTGATCGGCAGTACGTGCGTTAAACTCTTTACAGAATGCCATGATGTTGACACCTGCTTGACCCAGCGCCGGACCTACCGGAGGTGCAGGATTCGCTTTACCTGCAGGAATTTGCAGTTTTACCATTTTGATAACCTTTTTTGCCATGTAAGACACCTCCTTGCCCTAATAGTGGTCGACGGGAATTTCTCCCCTCCCACGTAACCTAAGAAACCTATATTTTTTCCACTTGAGTGTAATCTAGTTCAAGCGGGGTTTCTCGTCCAAACATGTTGACGTGAACCTTGAGCTTGCTCTTGTCGACGAGAATTTCTTCGATCGATCCGACAAAATTAGCAAACGGGCCAACCTTGATACGTACGGATTCTTTGACTTCGAAATCGATGACCGGCTTCGGTTCTTCCATGCCCATATGACGCAAAATCTGATCTACTTCTTCAGGAAGCAGAGGAGTCGGCTTGGAACCGGAGCCTGTCGAGCCAACGAATCCCGTAACCCCTGGTGTGTTGCGGACAACGTACCAAGAATCATCGGTCTGGATCATTTCCACCAAAACATAACCGGGGTAAACTTTACGCATGACGGTCTTCTTCTTCCCGTCTTTGTTTACCACTTCTTCCTCCATCGGAACAAGAACGCGGAATATCTTGTCTTCCATGCCCATCGACTCAACGCGTTTCTCCAAATTGGCTTTGACCTTGTTCTCATACCCGGAATAGGTATGTACTACATACCATCTTTTCTCCATATCAAGCCACCTAAGGACCCTTCTTAAATTATCGCTTCGATCACAGCGGAGATGCCGATATCAAGTACCCAAAAATAAATCGCGACTACTACAATTGTACCGAGCACAATCATCGTATAATTGGTCAGCTCTTTACGATTAGGCCAGCGAACCTTTTTAAGCTCAGCCCAGCTTTCAGAGAAAAAAGAGAACAACGATTTGAAACTTCGTTTCATACGCGACTACACCTCCACAGACTATCTGGTTTCGCGATGAGGAACTTGCTCGTTACAAAACTTGCAAAATTTCTTCATCTCCATGCGGTCGGGGTGGTTACGCTTGTTCTTCGTTGTTGTGTAGTTTCTTTGTTTGCAATTCGTACAAGCCAACGTAATAATTACCCGCATGATGTGCACCTCCCGAAGACCTTCATCAAATTTGAGAAGTCTCTTAATTGAGCCCAAACATCCAAAAAACGCAAATTTAGGCCTACCTAAAACACTTTATCATAAGGCCATATCCATGTCAACGAGGCTTCGAGCTTCTCTTTATTCGATTACAAACAGTATAACACATCATTTTACAAGATAAACCCTTGTCTGAACTTATCCTACTAAATGCTCTGCCTATCGTTCGAATCCTGACGGCTTCCAAATTGTAATAAATTACATAATATTATAGAATTAATAATTAACCTAATAAAGATTTCATCAACTCTAAAGGCTAAAGAAAAACGACTATAGTCATAGTCGTCTTTGCGCTGGCTATTCTGTTCAAGCGGGCCATGCAACCGGCACAGCCGCCTTACACCGCTCCATCACGAACCTCTAAATATCGTTCCAATTTGCGTTTGACCCGCTGCAGAGCATTGTCGATCGACTTGACATGCCGATCTAAATCCACTGCAATTTCTTGGTACGAGCGTCCATCCAGATACAGCATCAACACTTTGCGTTCCAAGTCACTAAGAATTTCCGACATTTTATCTTCCAAACCAACGAACTCTTCCTGGTTAATGATCAATTCTTCCGGATCACATACCTGGGAACCACAAATGACATCCAACAATGTCCGATCCGAATCTTCATCATAGATCGGCTTGTCCAAAGATACATACGAATTTAGCGGAATATGCTTCTGCCGCGTTGCCGTCTTGATCGCTGTAATGATTTGCCGCGTTATGCATAACTCGGCGAACGCCTTGAACGAGGCAAGCTTATCACCACGAAAGTCCCGGATCGCCTTATATAGGCCGATCATCCCTTCCTGGATAATATCCTCCCGGTCTGCGCCAATCAGAAAATAGGATCTGGCCTTTGCACGCACGAAGCTCCGGTACTTGTTGATCAAGTACTCCAGCGCTTCACTGTCGCCTTCGCGGACCGCTTCGACAATGTCTTCGTCACTTTGGATCTCATAGTCAAACCTAACCCACGTCGTCTCGAGATTGACACTCACCACAAATCCCTCCGGCTGCAACGCACGGTGCCCCGTCACTTCAGTCAAGTAATACGATCAGTATATATGATGGCATATATTAGCGTCAACTATAAAAGTACCAAAAGATGTAAGGTCGAACTTTGTCAAGAGTATTTGGAAGGATAACGAATGAATGCCCCTTCATTCCCTGCGCCAACGTTCAAACATCATCCGTACTTCTGGGCTAAGCTTGGCATCAATACTATTTCGACTCGATTTGGAGCTGCGTTCGGCAATTTTCGATTGAATCTCTCTCTCACTCTCTTCGACTTGGTTCAGCAATTCCCGCGCTGAGACCCGAAGTGCTCCTTGTCCAAATATAACATGCTGCTCTACAGTATCGCTTGTGGCGACGTAGATTTGCCTGCGCCGATGCGACAGCTCGCGGACCAGGCGCTCTATGCACTCATCTGCCGTTTCTTTCTCTTTCGTAAAATGAACCTCTACCTTGCTCTGATTAAAAGACTTTCCCAGACCGGGTACGCGATAGGCATCAAATACCACGATCACTTTCCTTCCGGAGAAGGCTTGATGATTGGCCAGCCTCTCTAACAGACGGTCGCGGGCCTCTTGCATTCCCACCTTGGACAGTGCGGCAAGCTCGGGCCATCCGCCAATCATGTTGTAGCCATCTACCAGAAGGATGTCGCGCATTTCGCGCATGCCGCTTAACCTATGGCGCGGCGTCTGCGCAGCGCTTCGTACATAATAACGCCCGCCGCGACCGAAGCGTTCAGGGAGTTAAGTCTTCCCGCCATGGGCAGCTTAAGCAGGACGTCGCATTTCTCGCGAACGAGCCGCCCCATACCCTTGTTCTCATTGCCAATGACGATAGCAACAGCGCCGGAGAGTACCTGGCCTGCGGCATACATGTCCTCTTTGGCATCCACATCCGTGCCTGCAATCCATACTCCCGCTTCCTTCAGCTGCTCCATCGTCTGGGCTAAATTGGTCACCCGGGCTACCGGAACGTATTCCACTGCGCCAGCCGACGTCTTCGACACCGTTGCCGTAATGGATGCAGAGCGGCGTTTGGGGATGATCACCCCATGCACGCCGGTGCATTCCGCCGTACGCAAAATCGATCCTAAGTTGTGAGGGTCTTCGATTTCATCCAAGATCAGCAGAAAAGGAGGCTCTCCGCGCTGCTCCGCCCTCTGCAGAAGATCTTCCACTTCCACATAGGCATAAGGGGCAACCTGTGCGACAACCCCCTGGTGCTGAAGGCCAGGCGCCATTTGATCGAGTTTGCGCTTGTCGACAAACTGCACGATAATTCCATGTTGTTTGGCCTCAGCAATAATCGGCTGGGTCAAATGCTTCTGGGCGCCTTCGGCTACCCAAATTTTATTGATCGTCCGTCCGGCGCGCATCGCTTCCAGCAGCGAATGCTTCCCGCCGATCCATTCTTGATCGTCCATACGACATCCTCCCGGGGATTTCGAGCAATTTCGCTTCTTTTCCCTTGTTGTAATTTAATATGATCTTTAACCGTCAGCCCGTTCCAGCAGTTCGAAGCCCTGTAAAATCAGTCCCCGGAGACGATCATGTGCCCCGGTATAGTAGAGGTACCCGACCAAGCTTTCAAAGGCCGTCGCATGGCGGTAGTCGAGCACGTCCGCATTTTTGGGAACCGTGCCGGACTTCGCATTCCGTCCTTGCCTCACCACGTCCTGCTCCTGCTCTGTGAGCTGGGGCTCAATAAGCGCGAGCAGCCTGGCCTGGGCCTTGGCGGAGACGAACTTCGTCGACTCGCGGTGCAGGTGATGCGGGCGCAGGTTCGGCCGGGCTATGACGTGCTGGCGTACGGCGACCTCGTATACGGCGTCTCCGATGTAGGCCAGCGCCAAGGGCGGCAGCAGCCTGGTTGGCTTGGACGGCGGCTCGGGGAACCAGAGGGCGGCCATAGCTTCGCCCGAAGCCTCCGGCCCTCCCCGTTCCCCCTTCCTCTCATGGGCTCTCTCGCAAGTCCCATCAGCAGCCCCTTTGCCAGCCGCTTCCCGATCCTCGGCAAGCCCCTCTCTCAACGCCTCGCCGCTCACCGTACCATTCCCTTCCTCGTACTGATGCCCGCTCATTTCCGCCGCCATCTCATGCCCTGCGGCGTATCCTCGAGAATGATGCCTTTGGCGTCGAGCAGGTCGCGGATTTCGTCAGCCCGGGCCCAGTTCTTCGCTTTGCGCGCCTCAGCCCGCTCGGCGATCAGCGCCTCCACGTCGCCATCCAGCAATTCCGCCGCTTCCTCCTTGGCGATGCGCAGCACGCCGTTCATCTCGGCGAACTGCTTCTGCGCCGCTTCCAGATCGGCCCGGCTGACAATCGGACGCTGCAGCAGGGAATTCACTTCGTTCACCCATTCGAATACTGCAGTGATGGCATCCGGCGTATTGAAGTCGTCCTGCATCTTCGTATGGAACAGAGTCCCAATTTCGCGCAGCTTCGCTTCCCAATCCGGTGTAACTTCATCCGTGCCCGCCGCAGCTGTCTGCAGCCGGTGACGCAAATTGCTTACGGTATTGGCGATGCGCTCCACGCTCCGCTCGGCCTGCTCCATAATCTTCTCGGAGAAGTTGAGCGGATTGCGGTAATGTGTCGATAACATGAAATAGCGGATGGCCTCACATTTGTATTCGGCCCGCAGGTCCTTGACGAGCACGCCGTTGCCGAGCGATTTCGACATTTTCTCGCCATCGATATTAATATAACCATTATGCATCCAATAATTTGCTAGCGGCTTGCCAGTTGCCGCTTCCGATTGGGCAATTTCGCATTCGTGATGCGGGAATTGCAAATCCTGGCCGCCGCCGTGAATATCGAGCGTATCGCCAAGCAGCTCGCGAGACATCGCGGAGCATTCGATATGCCAGCCCGGTCTGCCTTCGCCCCATGGGCTAGGCCAATGGATTTCTCCCGGCTTCGCCGCCTTCCAGAGCACGAAATCCTCGGGATTCTCTTTGCGTTCATCGACGTCAATCCGGATGCCGAACTGCAGTTCCGAAAGATTCTGACCGGACAGCTTGCCGTAATCCGGAAATTTCTTCGTCCGGAAGAAGACGTCCCCGCCGCTGGCGTAGGCATACCCTTTGCTCTCCAGATCCTTGATGAAATCAATGATGGTCTCCATGCTGTCCGTTACGCGAGGATTAGCAGTCGCCCGGGGAATGTTCAATCCGTCCAGATCCTCGTAATACGCCTTAATGAACATTTCCGCTACTTCAGGCACCGTCGTGTTCATTTCTTCAGCTTTGCGGATCAGCTTGTCGTCGACATCAGTAAAATTGACAACATAGTTGACCTCATATTTCTGATTCTCCAGATAACTTCTTACCACATCAAAAAAGATCATCGGACGCGCATTCCCGATATGGATATACCCGTAGACGGTCGGACCGCACACATAAATGTTCGCCTTGCCCGGCTCCCGGCTTACAAAGGTTTCCTTCGTGCGAGTCAATGTATTGTATATTTGCAGTGCCATACTCACGTTCCTTTCGCAAGCTGTTGTTGGTATGATTTACTCTGATGTCACATGCTCCTGGCGGCGCAGCTGCCCCTTCAGATCGGCAATCTCGGACTGCAGTTCTTCGATCTGGCTCTGCAGCGCCTTCATCGAGTCGACGACCGGATCCGGAAGCTGATGGCTAAGCCGGTCGAGCGGCTTCCCGCGAAGACGCACCACTTTGCCGGGAATCCCGACCACCGTGCTCTCGGGCGGCACTTCCTTCAGAACGACAGAATTGGCCCCGATATTCGATTGGTCTCCAATTTTAAAGGAGCCAAGAATTTTGGCACCCGATCCGATGACAACGTTATTGCCGATGGTCGGGTGGCGTTTGCCCTTTTCCTTGCCGCTGCCGCCAAGAGTAACTCCTTGATAGATAACCACGTCATCCCCAATTTCGCAAGTTTCCCCAATGACGACGCCCATGCCATGGTCAATGAACAGCCGATTGCCGATCCGTGCTCCCGGATGAATCTCGATTCCCGTAAAGAAGCGGCTGGTCTGCGAAATGATCCGGGCGATCGTGAACCACCGACGGCGATAGAAAGCATGCGCCAGCCGATGGCTCCATATGGCATGCAGCCCGGAGTAGGTGAAGATGATCTCGAACCAGCTTCTCGCGGCCGGGTCATTATCGAAAACGGCTTGAATATCGGATCTCATCCTTTTAAACATCATGCTTCCCTCTTTTCTCTTCCGGTCTCTCGCCTTGCTCTTAGCCTTGCTGAGAAGGTCAAGCCTCCCTTGCTTATCTCTCTAGTGTTTGCTGTCTGCAATAAATATTGCCTTCAAAAAAAAAGCGTCTCTGCAGCCTTAGCTGCAGAGACGCTTAACGCGCGGTTCCACTCTGCTTCGGACGTAAGGCCGGACTCCCGCTGCCTGCCCGCAGGCAGAACGGTCTTCAGGTTCCTCCATCCCTCTTGGCGTCCTTAACGGGGACGATGCGGCAAAATTTACCTGCGCCAGGCGCTTCGCATGCGGTTAATGACCGTCATGCCAAGCCAAAAGCGCGCTCAACTCCGCTGCTCCCGGGTGCATTTCCGAAGCATGTATTGAGATAACTTCCACCCCGGTGCCGCTTGTCGGCTCCTCGGTTATCCTCTCTGGGCAATACAATGGGCTGTCGTACTTCTCCCGATCTATGCATTTACAAGATATAGGGGTAATTCAATTCATCTGTCTATATATTACCCGAAAGGCTCTAAAAATGACAACATTTGATTTGTCGCTAAGCCCCGCGGATTTGCGCCTTCAGCCGGTCGATCGTCCGGTCTTGGCCAAGCAAATAAATCGTCTGGTTCAAATCGCGGCCGTGTGTCTGGCCGGTCAGGGCTACGCGAATCGGCATGAACAGATTTTTGCCTTTGTGCCCGGTCTCTTTCTGCACCTCTTTGATCAGTGCAGCGATGTTCTCGGCCGTGTAATCGGCGAGCGCTTCAACCTTCGCGAGGAATGCGCTCAGGACTTCCGGCACCTGCTCTCCAGACAGAACGGCTGCTGCCTCCGCATCCAGCTCCAAATGCGTACGGAAGAACAGATCCGACAGCTCGACGATATCCGACGCCGCGGTCATCTGCTCCTGATACAGGGCAACCAGCGCCTGGGCCCATGCCTCCTGCTCCGGCGTCAGCTCGGCAGGCAGGCGCGAAGCCTTCTGCAAATGCGGAATCGCAAGCTTAGCAATACGCTCAGGCTCGGCGTTCTTAATGTAGTGGTTGTTCAAGTGGGCCAGCTTGTTCGTATCGAACACTGCAGGGCTGCGGGACAGCCGCTTCGCATCGAAGATCGAGATCAGCTCTTCCTTCGAGAAGATCTCTTCTTCGCCTTCCGGCGACCAGCCAAGCAGCGTAATGAAGTTGAACATCGCTTCCGGCAAATATCCCAGATCATCATACTGCTCGATAAACTGGATGACCGATTCGTCGCGTTTGCTCAGCTTCTTGTGGTTCTCGCCGACGATCAGCGTCATATGTCCGAACACTGGCGGCTCCCAGCCGAACGCCTCATAAATCATTAACTGGCGCGGCGTATTGGATACGTGGTCCTCGCCGCGAAGCACGTGTGTAATGTTCATCAGGTGATCATCGAGCACGACCGCGAAGTTGTAGGTCGGAATGCCATCCTTCTTCACGATGACGAAATCGCCGCTCGTCTCGGATTGGAACGTGATCTCGCCTTTGACCAGATCGTGGAACGTATACGTGCGTCCTTCCGGCACGCGGAAGCGGATGCTCGCCTGCCGTCCCTCGGCTTCGTAAGCGGCGCACTGCTCCGGCGTCAAATCCCGGTGCTTGCCGGAATAGCGCGGCGTCTCTCCGCGGGCCATCTGCTCCTCGCGCTCCTGCTCCAGCTCCTCTTCCGTGCAATAGCAGCGGTAAGCCAGCCCTTTATCGAGAAGCTCCTCCCAATATTTGCGGTAAATATCCAGCCGCTCGGTCTGCCGGTACGGACCGTAGTCCCCGCCGACATCGACACTCTCATCCCAATCGATGCCAAGCCACTTCAAATAAGTCAGCTGGTTCTCTTCCCCGCCGGCGACGTTGCGCTTCACGTCGGTATCTTCGATCCGGATGATCATTTTGCCTCCGTGATGTCTCGCAAACAGATAGTTAAACAGCGCGGTTCTCGCATTGCCGATATGTAAATGCCCCGTAGGACTAGGAGCATAACGCACGCGAACCTCCGTCATAATGAATCCCCTCCTGGAATAAATAACGAATCAAATCTTCAAAAATTATTTTAAGATGATAGCATATCTTTCGTCAGGCACACAACACACAAAGCGGTGATGCCTTCCCCCCGCCCGTTGAAGCCAAGCTGCTCCGTCGTGCTGGCCTTTACATTCACAAGCTCCGGCTCCGCCTGCAGTACGCCAGCGATAACCTCGACCATTTGCGGGATGTACGGAGCCATCTTCGGACGTTGGGCAATGATCGTCGCGTCCAGATTTCCAAGGCGATAGCCGCGTTCCACAGCCATGGCCCACACCCGCTCCAGAAGCTTCAGGCTGTCCGCATCCTTATAAGCTGGATCCGTATCGGGAAAATGCCTGCCGATATCGCCTAGACCGAGTGCCCCGAGCACCGCATCCGTGATCGCGTGCAGCAGCACATCCGCATCGGAATGCCCCAGCAGCCCTTTTTCGAAAGGAATCGTTACCCCGCCGATAATGCAAGGCCTGTCTTCCACTAGTTGATGTACGTCAAATCCTTGTCCAATTCTAATCATGCGTTACCTCTCCCTTTAGCTTCCTTCTGCGATTGCACGAACTCGGCGTAGTCCAAATCATCCGGCGTAGTAATTTTAATGTTGCCGTACGCCCCTTCCACTACCCGAACCGGTATTCCCATCCGCTCCGCGAGCATCGAATCGTCGGTGCCCACGAAGCCCTCCTTAGCGGCCTCCTCATGGGCCCGCATGAGATCCGATCGGCGAAAAGCCTGGGGCGTCTGAATGGCCCAGAGGCTGCGCCGGTCCGGCGTCGCGGTCACCCAGCCCTGCTCATCCACCTGTTTAACCGTATCCTTCACCGGCACGGCCAACACGGCCGCCTGATGCTTAACGGCCGCTTCATAACAGGCGGTTACCTGCTCTTCCGTGACAAAAGGGCGGACGCCATCATGCACCAGTACCCAAACTGAGCTCAATTGAAGCAGCCCTTGGTATACGGAGTGCTGACGCTCGGCGCCGCCCGGAATAACTTTAATTGGAGTTATGATGCCATACTCGTCGATCCACGCCCGGACCCGCTCAACATCCTGCTCACCCGTCACCAGGACGATCTCGGTGATCAGGGGATGGCGGTCAAACACCTCTAACGTGTGAACGACGATTGGCTTGTCCTGCAGCATGAGGTACTGCTTGCTTTCCTTCGTACCCATGCGTGTACCGCGCCCGGCCGCCACAATAATCGCTCCGGCTCCGGGGCTGTTCGCTTGTGCCACCATGCTTCCCTGCCTCATCCGTTGGAATTGCGCAGGCTTCTGGTCTGGCCATCCCGCTTAAGGAAACCGCCAGAACTGCGCAGATACTCCCATCATACCGTTTTTACTGGGCTTTTTCCAACAGTTTTGGTTTGGCAAAAATCATCCGGCCCGCCGAAGTTTGCAGTACGCTGGTGACAAGCACCTCTGTAATGGTTCCGATATAATCCCGGCCACCTTCAACGACTATCATGGTGCCGTCATCCAGATAGGCCACCCCTTGACCATGCTCTTTACCGTCTTTGATAACCTGCACCATAATCTCTTCACCCGGCAATACGACCGGCTTCACGGCATTCGCCAAATCGTTGATATTGAGGACGGAGACCCCCTGCAGCTCGCACACCTTATTCAGGTTGAAATCATTTGTGACGACCTTCCCCTGCAGCACCTTAGCCAGCTTGACCAGCTTGCTGTCCACTTCGGAGATTTCCTCGAAATCCCCCTCGTAGATCATGACCTTGACGTCCAGCTCTTTCTGGATTTTATTCAAAATATCCAGCCCGCGCCGTCCGCGGTTGCGCTTGAGCAAGTCCGATGAGTCGGCGATATGCTGCAGCTCCTCCAGCACGAACTCAGGAATGACGATCGTTCCTTCGATAAATCCTGTCTTGCAAATATCAGCGATCCGCCCATCGATAATGACGCTGGTGTCAAGAATTTTATGCTCCTCCAGCCTGCGTTCTTCGCCCTGCTCTGTGGCTCCCCATTTGCCAGACTTCCAGAAGGAGGATAGCTCTTCCTTCTTCGCCAGCCCCACGGTCAGCCCCATGTAACCGAACAGCGCCGATATCGCGAATTGCGCGAAGCTCTCCATAGATCCCAGCAAGGACAATACAGGGTAGACCATTAAAGATAGTAGTAGTCCTGCAGTCAATCCGGCCGCGCCGGCCATCATTTCATTCATCGGTATTTCCGTAATCGCTTCGATCCACCGCCTAATTCGTGCAGATGCGATATCCGCAACAAGGGAGAACATGAATGCGCACAAGACTGCTCCTGCAGCTGCAAGCAGCAGATGCGACATCAGAGGACTCATCCCGCCAAGCCATGCGCGCAGCGGCCCCGGGAACAGGCCCGTTAGCCCTTCCATGGTATAACCGAGCCACGCCCCGCACAAAGCGGACAGAATCATGAACCATCTTTTGACCATGTCTCTCTTCACCTCCAAAATTTAGTATGTTCTTTAACCAGTATGATCCAATTTTTGGCGGCGTAATCTTTGTTGGATAAAAATTTCCAGACGAGCTTCTCTGGTTATTTCTGCTTCCATATTCCATATCAGCATGCTATTCTTTCATATAAGTCTGGACAACCGGCTCTCAGGATGCCGCCACAAATGACTGCTGCACGAAAGGAAGGGGACAGATGAGATTCCCGCGATTCCGCTCTTTACGAACGACTATACTGTGGCTGTTTGTGCCAACGATATCCGCATTTATCCTGTTATCGGGGCTCATCTCCTACCAATTGGCCGCGGAGCAGCTAAAGGAAAATGCCTATACGAGTATCAGCAATACGGTGTCTCAGACCAGCCATTTTATTAATGACCGATTAACGGCGCTGTTTACAGAGCTCAATATTTTATCCCAGGACTATGATTTGAACATGCTGATCAAAAAGCTTCAGAACCCGGATTACACGCTGACCCCGGAGGATCACGTCATCATTAATTCGAAGCTGAACAAAATTTATTCGGACTATTACTCCATCGTCGATACGATTTACGTCTCTCTCAACAACGGACAAACGATTTTTCAGAAAAAATACGACTATTACACCACCTACGATTACGACTATATTCCTTTCAGCGATTATGACCCCAACTCGGTAATCGTGCAGTGGAAAGGTTTTCAGCAAATAGATGCAAATGCGGCTTCAGATGCAGATTCAGGCCAATATGCGGATGCCGATCGGACAAATGAACAGGTCACGTTCATCAGTATGTATAAATTCATCGACAGTCACCGGATGCATCCGGACGGGTTCATTCTGTTTGAGCTCAAGGAGCAGTTCTTTACCGATTTTCTCGCCAGCCCGCAAATTGTTGAAAGCGGTTACTTGATGCTGATCAGCCCGGATAGCGATATTTATTTCAAGCCCGTGGACAACCGCTATTCCCTCCAGCCCGATGTCATTAACAAAATTCAGCTGTCCGCAGCCCCCTCCGGAACGGAAGAGTTCAAAAGCGCAGACGGCGTTAATTTAGTCGTTCTCTACGACACGATAGAAATTAATAAATGGCGCATCGCCGCTGTTTTTCCCAGAAATGAGCTGCTGCTGAAAATCGAATCCATCAAATACGTCACCCTTGTATCCATGGGCATCATGATCATTTGCGCCATGATCTTCTCGATAATCTTGGCGAGACTGCTGACCCAGCCGCTCATTAAGCTGACGCGCATCGTCAATAAAATCGGGAACGGCAGTTTAAAGCTTCATTTCGACAAAGAACTTCCGAATGAGATTGGCGTGCTCAGCCGCGGAATTCAAAACTTGATCCTGCGGATCGAAGACTTGCTCGTCCAGGTGGAGAACAAACAGATTCAGGTCAAGAACGCAGAGTTCAAGGTGCTGCAAGCACAAATCCAGCCCCACTTCCTGTATAACACCCTGTATTCCATCCGGCAGCTGTGTGATATGGGATTAGCCAATGATGCAAGCAAAATGGTACAGGCGATGTCCAACTATTACCGGATCAGCATCAGCCGGGGAATCGAGATCATTACGATTCAGGAAGAGCTAGAGCACATTGAAAATTATTTGTACATTCAGCACATGCGGTACGGGGATGACTTCGATTATGAAATCGATGTGGATCCTGCATTATATCCTTATAAAATTCTTAAGCTGACGCTCCAGCCTCTGCTGGAGAATGCCCTTTATCATGGGGTTAAGCAGCACCGCAAAAAAGGGAAAATTCGCGTGACCGGCGCTTTTCACCGTGGGCAAATCCAATTCCAGGTGATCGATAATGGTGTCGGCATGTCCGCCGAACGTCTCGCGGAAATCAGCCAATGCCTCGAAAATCCGGAATCAGAGCATTCCCAGGTCGGGTACGGCGTGCGAAATGTCCAAATGCGGCTGCGCATGCAGTACGGCCCTCATTGCGGATTATCTTATGCAAGCGAGCCTAATCAGGGGACCTGCGTTACGGTCATAATCTATCAGCAGGAATAATTTACGGAACGTAGAAGGAGTGTGCGCCATGTTAAAGCTGATCATTATTGATGATGACGGGTTGATCCGCAGAGGACTCAGCCATACGATTCGCTGGGAGGAATTGAACATTGAACTAGCAGGTACGGCTGCAGACGGCGAGCGGGGGCTTGAATTGATCGAAAAGACGGAGCCGCATATCATCATCGCCGATATACGCATGCCCATTATGGACGGGCTGGCGCTGACTGGCATTGTGAAGTCCAGATATCCTGAAATGAAAATCATATTAATGACGGGATACGATGAGCTGGAATTTGCCAAAGAAGCGTTAAAGATGAAAGTGTTCGACTACTTATTAAAACCGGTTGATAACCAGAACCTGCTGGATGCTGTTCAGCGGGCCGCCGCCGAATGGCATCATGACCATCAATTGAAGCTGAAGCTGCTGGAGGGAATCCCTTTGCTGAAGCATAGGTTTTTCGAGCGCTTGATTAGAGGCAAGCTATCGGAGGAAGAACTGAGCATCCAGGCCCGCATGCTCGATTTGAATTTCGATTACGATTTCTACATGACGGTTATTCTCAAGGCCGACGATTATGCAGCCGATCATTCCTCTCACCGGTTCGGCAGAGAGATGCTGAAGTACTGCATCGAGAACGTAGCCCATGAAATCATAACGCGGGAGCAGGCCGGGTTCGTATTCGAGTCCATCGATGATGAAATCATTGTGCTGTTTGCTTGGAAAGGGCCGGATGAGCATCTGCAGTCCCGAGCCTTCGACCTTACCGAAGAAATACGGGCCAGTGTTGAGCAGTACCTAAAAACGACCGTAACGGCCGGCATGGGCTTTCTATACGGACAGCTTGCTAGTGTAACCAAATCCTATTCGGACGCCAAATCCGCTCTGGAAATTCGCCATATCATCGGCAAAAACCAAGTGATCTCCATTCAGGATACAGGACTGCCCCTCTCCCCCCAATCCGTGGATATTCTGGATCTGGAAAAGACTCTGACGCTCAAGGTCAAGCTGGGGCTGGAGAAGGACGCAGAGCAGGTTCTGGAGCAGATCGAAGCTAAGCTGCTAAGCACACGTTCCATTACGCTGCAGCAGGTGAAGCTAAAAGCGCTGGAAACGGCCGTTCTCATTTATGCTGATGCCGATTTGCGCGAGCTCGTTCACGAGGATGATTTCAACCGGCTAACCGAGCTGATACATCGGAAGCAAACGGTCAGAGAGGTTTTCGCGGAAATCCGGCAGATGGCCTCTCTCTTGGCGAACGCTATGAATGCCAGCAGAGAAAGCCAGCAGAAGGAAATCGTCAAGCAGGCGATGGATTTTATTGAGCAAAACTATATGCGGGAACGCCTTTCTTTGCAGGACGTGGCCGATGAGGTGCATATCAGCCCAACTTATTTGAGCTATATTTTCAAAAAAGAGCAAAATATCAACTTTAGCGACTATCTTCTGGAAACACGCATGAAAGTAGCCATGGAGCTGCTGCGCATGAAGGACTTGAAGTCCTACGAAGTCGCCGAGCTGGTCGGCTACAGCAATGCCCAATATTTCAGCACCTGCTTCAAAAAATACACCGGCTGCTCACCCTCAGCCTTTAAAGGCGAATCTTAAAATATGAAACACTCGTCATAAGATATTGCATTCCTGAGCCCATCTGCGAATTTTATAATAAATTTGTGCTAATCCGATAGCGCTTCGGACCGCAAATTTGTTTAAAAGGAGATGGTGATCGCTTTCATGAATGCCCTGAACAACAAGAAATGGTGGCCATACCTGTTCATCGCACCTTCGGTCATCCTATTGGTCGGATTTCTTTTTTACCCGATTGCTAACGTGTTTATACTCAGCCTGCAGGATTACAATCCAACAAAACCTTATGCCAACGGCTTTACCGGGTTCGATAATTTCACGCAAATCTTCACAGGAGACAAAATCTTCTACTCTACCTTAGTGATCTCTTTAAAATGGGTGCTGTCCGAGGTCGTTCTGCAATTGCTTCTGGGCCTGATCCTTGCGCTGTTGCTAAATCAGACCTTCCGGTTCCGCGGGCTGGCCCGGGCAGCGGCCTTCCTCCCCTGGGCAATCTCGGGAGTCATCACGGCAACGATGTGGTCCATTATGTTTAATGAGCATTTTGGCGTAATCAATGATCTGCTGAAACGGATCGGCTTCATCTCGCAGAACATGGCCTGGACCGCCAATCCGAGTACGGCATTTGGCTCCATCGTAACGGCCGAGCTGTGGCGGGGCATCCCTTTCTTCGCCATTACGCTGCTGGCCGCCATGCAGAACATTCCAGGCGAGCTGTACGAATCCTGTAAAGTGGACGGCGGCGGCAGATGGCGCTCATTCTTTAGCATTACGCTGCCGTTTTTAAAAGACACCATCATCCTCACCACGCTGCTTAGAGCAGTTTGGGAATTCAACAACGTCGATCTGATCTTTACGATGACTGGCGGCGGACCAGCCAACATGACAATGACCTTGCCGATGTATATCGCCAATCAGGCGATTAAATCGAATAATTACGGTTACGGCTCAGCGCTTACCGTGATCGGCGTGATACTCCTGACGATATTCGCGGCGCTGTACCTTAAATTCAGCGGCTTTGGGAAGGAGGAGTAGGAATGAATCATAAGCTGGAGAAATACTGCAGCCTTTTCCTTTATCGCTATCTGCCTCTCACTCTTCTGCTCCTGTTCATTATGGTCCCGTTCTATTGGACGCTGAATACGTCGCTGAAGCTTGAAGGGGATATCACAAAAATGCCGATTGAATATTGGCCTGCTCCCGCCACCTTCGACAACTTCATCATGTCGTGGAACAATGTCGGCTTCTCGCTATTTTTTCGGAACAGCATGTTCATCGCTTTATCTACCGTGTTGATCGTGCTTGTCCTTTCCATCCTGGCCGGATACGCCATTTCCCGCTTCAGCTTCAAGGGGAAAAACGCATTTATGCTCCTGCTGCTCTGTACGCAATTCGTACCCGGCGCCATGCTGCTGATTCCGCTGTTTATGCAGTTTAAGGCGATGCAGCTGACAGGAACACATCTTGGTTTGATTATCACGTATTCTGCGTTCCAGCTCCCCTTCAATGCCATACTGATGAGCGGATTCATTCGCGGCATCCCGGAAGCGCTGGAGGAGGCCGCCGAGGTCGATGGTTGCAACCGCTTACAAGCGATATTCCATGTCATTCTCCCTATTTTGATACCTGGTCTTGTGGCCACCTCGGTCTTTACCTTTATAGGAGCATGGAATGAGTTCTTATTCGCGCTGATGTTCATCACCAAGAAATCATTATTCACCCTGCCTGTCGGGCTCAGCTATATGCAAGGGGAGTTCGATATCAACTACGGCGCTCTCGCCGCAGGCAGTGTCATTGCCCTCGTGCCTGTCGTCATCCTGTTCTCCTACGTACAGAAGTACCTGGTGCAAGGACTCGGCGCAGGGGCAGTTAAAGGTTAAGGATTTTGAGGTTTCAGGTCTATTAGGCTTTAGCTAGACCATATGAAGTTATTCGAGCGATTATAGGGGGTATCTCACATGATGCACATGAGACAATATACAGGCGCAATACTGGCTATCGTTCTAATTCTTGCTTTAGCTCTAACCGGCTGCGGTTCCAATAAGACAGAGAGCCAAGGCGGGAGTAATAGCGGGAATAGCGGTAACCATAGTGACAACAGTCCCGGCAAACCAGTGACGATTACATTTTGGGATGAAAACTCCGGTCCGCAGCGTACCCCGCATTACGAGGAGTTGATCAAACGCTTTGAGGCGGCCCATCCGAATATTAAGGTCGAATACGTAGGCTTGCCCGCTTCAAGCGCCAAGCAGAAGTACGATGTCGCCATTGCTTCTGATGATATGCCGGATATCGGCGGGATCAACCAGTTCTGGATTTCCGACTTCGTAGCCAAAGGGGTTCTGCTGGACCTGGAGGATTACTACAGCAGCTGGAGCGAGAAGGACAAAATCGCAGCCTCCGCGATCGACGGCAGCCGCAGCTCCGCACCGGACGGGAAGCTGTATCAAATTCCGAATACCAGCAACTACAGCACCTTATGGTATCGCGCTGATTGGTTCGAGGATGCGGGTATAGGCGTGCCGCAAACCTTTGATGAATTTTTTGCTACGGCGGATGCATTGACTGATTCTGCAAAAGACCGTTACGGGTTTACGATACGCGGCGGCTCGGGCAGCTCCAAGCAGCTGACAGAGATTTTATACGCCTATTCTGGAATTACCGACTATTTCGATCAGGACGGCAAAGCAACGGTCAATGATCCTGCCCATGTAGAATTTCTGAATCAATATGTGCAGCTCTATGGAACAAACACGCCAACCAGTGACGTAACCAATGGTTACAAGGAAATGGTCGCGGTTTTCGATACGGGAATCGCCGCCATGCTTCAGCATAATTTAGGCTCCTATGGGGAACATACCAAGGCATTCGGGGCGAATGCCGCAGAATTCAAGGCTTCTCCATTGCCGAAATCGCAGCAAGGCTACCGGGTCATTACCGGAGGCGACAATGTAGGCCTGGCGATCTTCAAATCTTCCAAACATAAAGATGCCGCCTGGAAATTCCTGACCTTCCTGGCCAGTGAAGAAAGTCAGAACTACTGGAATCAAAATATCGGCCAAATGCCGACTCATATCGACTCCTTAAACAGTGATTGGGTTAAAAGCAGCCAGCACATTCTGGCCTTGTCCGAGGCCATTGCCGATCCGGCGACCAAGGTGCTGATCCCGCCGATTTACTTGCCGGATTATTCCTCCATCCAGCTCAACGTACTGGAGCCCGGCTTCCAATCCGTACTCTTGGGAAAAGTGAGTCCCCAGGACTTCCTGGATGAATGGGCACAGGCGATGGAAGCTGCTTTAGCGGAATACCAGAATAGCTTCGAATAATTCATAGGAAGCACGGACACTTTTCTAAATCTTGTATTTGTCGATGCTCGACATGATGCCTGGCATAAGGGCCAACGATACGGCCACTCTTATGCCAGGCTGTTTTGTATTTGTGATGAGAGACCCGGATACGCGTCAGATATTTGATGATCGATTACGAAGACAAACTACAAAATTCGAGTTTTTTTCTGATGAAAAAATGGGACAATCCCCATCATTACGGCAATTCCAGCTTGATATGAGGGGAAATTGTGGCATATAATGAACTCAATTCATAATATTTGAGGTGGATGGAAAAATGAGCGCTCAAAGCCTGCAATCTTTTCAAGAACAAGTTTCTGATTTGTTACTCCGTCACCGCAGTTTGCTAGATGTCCTGTCCAAATTGGGACAAACCAATGCGTCCGTCGTCCGCTCCGTCACTAAATCGGTGACTGAATGCGGTTGCATCGAGCTCCACGCCACAAAACAGCAATTCGAACCCGGCATGGATCTGCAGCATGCCAAGGAAACGATCCGCAAGCATGTTCAAGGAGAACTTTGCGAGAACTGCCGGGATGCCGTTACCAATGAGCTGGGACGTAACCTTTTTTATATGTCTGCTCTCTGTAACTTGCTGGAGATCGACATGGATGAAGTCGTCCGACGGGAATCGCAGAAGTGTGCCACTTTAGGATTGTTTAACTTATCATAGATGTATTTTTTGCACCCACCCCCACCCCTCCCTGCCAAGGGAGGGCCCAAGGGCTGTGCCTCTGAACTCACCATATGGACATAGCGTGAGGGATACCGAGGAACTCCTTTGCGTTGGACGGCGCTTAGGCTCTACCTAGGCACGCTTTTTTCCCCATTCAGGTACGTCATGTTTAGGAACGCTTCTATTCCCCGGAACTACTTACTGTATATCCCTTCCTCGTTCGCTTCACTCGGAAAGCTGCCTGCCATGTTCTGCTTGTCCCCTTGCGAGTACGCTCTACTACTATAGCAATCCTTCTTAACAGGAATACCGCTCAGGAACCTAAAGGGTACTTACATGAACCTATAAGAGGCTACAAACCTATAAGAGACTACAGGAGCTCACAGGAGCCAACTTAGTACCGCTATGTACCAGGCACCTTCTCCTTTACGAGATGCAATATAGGACACGAAAGATCTTCGCCATCTTGCCAGCCAACCAATACTTGCTGCTGATCGCACTTAGCAGACTACAATGCCCGGCCTTGAACATACAAGCTCCTCGTGACAAGGGACACCCTTAACGAGAGTGAGACGTGGTCACGAAATTGGGATGTAAATAACAAACCAGAACGTGATCATGAGTCCAGAGACGTTAGCACGAAATCAGAATTTGAATAATGAAGCCGGAACGCTCAATAGCAAGACCAGAACGTGAACAAGGAGAGCAGGACGTGAGTAATAATGACCCATACGCGAGCAACCAAACCAGAGACGCGCATATGTGACCAAAACGTGTGTAACGAATCTTACGATCGCTATTTGTCCAAAAATCACCTCAGCCAAGATGTAACGAATCCTGGCAACGTTATTTCATCCCTTACCTCCCCAAAACAGAGGATACACAGTAAATAGGGTGGCTAAGAACCGTTAGGTTTTAAAATCGCTGCAAATATGCACAAATAACGTGGATGAGATTCGTTAAACTTTTTTTAACCAACCCTCTAAGGTCCCGTGTGAAAGAGTATGGTGCGTTCAGGCACACAGACGTATACCTGACCTGATCACTGCAGAACTTGCTTGAATAAGTTGCGGGCGATGCGGCTTGGCCGTAAAACTTATAAGTCCAATAAAGATAAAAGCATGAACGCCGTGATCTCCGACGCTCATGCTTTTATTAATACATATCAACGATTGTGATAAGCTTCCTCGGCCTCATCGTCATCTACCTGCTTGCCGCGGTGGAGCAATTTGTCGAAGCTCTGCTTCAGGCCATAGGCTGCGTAAACGACAAGCGGGATAAAGATAAGCTTGGATAATTCCTCTGGAAAAAGAACCGCAACCATGACTGCAAGCAGGATAACGAGCGGCGCTAAAGCAATTCCCTTTTTAGGAAGGCCGATCTTTTTGAAGTTGGGATACTTTACGGAACTAACCATCAAGTATGATACGAGCAATATGCCGCAAATGAAGTAAGGAGCCGTCATATTCTTGTGAAACAGGGACAATGTGGCAATGACACCGCCCGCGGCTGGAATCGGCAGGCCGATGAAATACCCCGGCACTCCCTTCTGGACATTAAATCGAGCCAATCTCAGCGCGCCGCACATCGGGAAGATAGCCGTAACAGCCCAAGCAATCCCCGGATGTATCCCGTTAAAAGCAATAGAGTACATTAACAGGGCAGGGGCGACGCCAAACGATATAATATCCGACAATGAGTCCAGCTCTTTGCCGAATTCGCTTTGGGCGTCAAGCGCCCGCGCAACCCGCCCGTCCAGCCCGTCGAGCAGCATCGCCACAATGACCATGATCGCGGACATGCTGTATTTGCCGTCAAAAGCAAAAATAATGGCTAGCATCCCTAAAAATAAGTTTCCCAGGGTAAATACATTCGGAAGTGATTTTGTAATCATCTCTTCACCTCGTATAGATTTCCAATAATCTTATTATCGGATTATGAAGCAAATTACTTTAATTCCCAAAAGAAAACTCGGCCCGCAGGCATACAGGCTTAAATTTGCCTATCGATAAAAGCCTGTTCCTGCAGCCGCTTAAGACCTTCTTTGATCGTTCTGGCCCGAACCTCGCCAATGCCGTCCACTTCGTCCAGCTCGTCGATCGTCGCCATCAGCACCCCTGGAAGATGCTTGAAGCGCTCGACAAGGTTATGGATGATGACGTTCGGGAGACGCGGGATTTTGTTCAGCACGCGATAACCTCGCGGGGACACTAAGTCTTCAGACATTGCCGCCGAAGCCGGATAACCGAGCAGTCTGGTGATATGGCTCATCTCAAGCAGCTCATCGTCACTGGATCGCTTCAATCCAAGGATAATTTCCCGAATGGCTTCATCGCTGTCTTCCTTAGCATAGTCTTTGTATAACAGCCACGCTTCTTCCTCCATATTGCTAACCAGCTCTTCCATTTGCATACTAATCAACCGGCCTTCGGAGCCCAGTTCGTTAATGAACCGTTTGATCTCCATTTTGATCCGAATCACCATTTCAACCCGCTGAATCACATTAATGACCTCGGGCATCGTCACCAGCTCTTCGAACTCGGATGCCGTCAAATTCGTAAGGGCCTGATTGAGAACAGCCCTGTATTTCTCCAGGGTTTGGATCGCCTGGTTCGCTTTCGTCAGGATAACCCCAATCTCCTTCAGGGAATAACGAAGCCCGCCTTGATATAACGTGATGATATTACGGCGCTGGGAGATCGAGACGACCAGCTTGCCCGTCTGCTTCGCTACCCGCTCCGCCGTCCGGTGGCGAATCCCCGTCTCCGACGAGGAGATGGATGAATCGGGAATGAGCTGCGTATTTGCATACAATATTCTCTTAAGATCCTCGCTCATGATGATGGCTCCGTCCATTTTGGCCAGCTCGTATAAGTAGTTCGGCGAGAAGTCACAGTTAATGGAGAAGCCTCCTTCAACTACTTCCATCACTTCCGGGCTGTATCCCACAACGATCAGCCCACCGGTCTTGGCCCGGAGCACGTTCTCAAGTCCATCGCGAAAAGCGGTGCCGGGCGCGACGAGTCTGAGTAAATCATTCATTTTCTCCGCATGGGTGTTTTCCTTCATGAACTTAATGCCCCCTAATCTAACGCAACAGCTAGCGCATCTGCAACAGTATTTACGCCAATCAATTGTATTCCTGCGGGACTCTGCCAGCCCTTCATGCTCTTCTCCGGCAGAATAACGCGTTTGAATCCTAACTTCGCTGCCTCCTTCACCCTCTGCTCAGCCCTGGAGACGGCCCGGACTTCACCGGTAAGCCCAACTTCCCCGAAGATGACATCGTCCGGCTTGGTCGGAATATCGCGAAAGCTGGAAGCAATGCTAACAGCAATCGCCAGATCAACGGCCGGCTCATCCAGCTTCACTCCGCCAGCAAGGTTCACGTAAGCATCCTGATTTTGCAGGAACATACCCATCCGCTTCTCCAGTACGGCGATAATCAGTCCCATCCGATGGTGATCTACACCCGTCGCCATCCTTCGCGGGGAAGGAAAATGTGTCGATGCGATCAGAGCCTGCAGTTCCACGAGCATCGGGCGTGTTCCTTCCATACTCGCCACAACGGTGGAGCCCGCGACACCAAGCGGCCTCTCGGATAGGAACAGCTCCGAAGGGTTAGTTACTTCGGTCAAGCCGGATTCGTTCATTTCAAATATGCCGATTTCGTTCGTAGAACCGAAGCGGTTCTTCACCGCCCGAAGCAGGCGGTAAGAGTGATGCCGTTCTCCTTCAAAATACAGCACGCAGTCCACCATATGCTCCAGCAGCCTTGGCCCGGCAATGGCTCCTTCCTTCGTCACATGCCCGACCAGAACCGTGGCAATCCCCTGCCCTTTGGCAATGCGCATGAAGCGCGCAGTACATTCGCGAACCTGGGATACGCTTCCCGGCGCGCTTGTCACTTCCGGCAGATATACGGTTTGGATCGAGTCGATGACGAGGAAATTCGGCTTCAGCTCGTCGATCGCCGATTCAATGGCTTCCATGTCGCTCTCACAGAGGACATACAGCTCTTGCGACAAGGCTCCTAGCCGCTCGGCTCTCAGCTTCGTCTGCCTGATTGACTCCTCCCCGGATATATAAAGTACTTTCAATCCGGCCTGAGCCATTTCGTGGGATGTCTGCAGGAGCAGCGTCGATTTTCCGATTCCTGGATCACCGCCGACCAGTACGAGCGAGCCGGGTACGACTCCGCCGCCAAGCACCCGGTTCAGTTCTCCTATACCAGTGACGATGCGCGGTTCTTTGCCGCTCTCTATGTTTATGATGGGCAGCGGTTTTTCTTTCGTATGAAATAGACCAGAGGACATCCCCTGCGTCTTTACGACTTTCTCCGTTTCTTCGACCATGGAGTTCCATGAACCGCACCCCGGGCATTTCCCATACCATTTCGGCGATTCATATCCGCACTCCGTGCAAAAAAACTTTGTTTTTACTTTAACCATTTTTCTCTCCTTAAAATATCTGCAAAATTTAACAAACCTTGCAGCCCAAACCACTAAGGGTAACACTCAAAGTTTACCACTGTTTCTGATTTAACGTAAAGGTTTTTCGGGCGCTTTATACAAATATGGGAAATACGAAGAAAAGACAGCCCCGGAAACCGAAATTCCCAGGCTGTCTTGCATTCGCTTTGCAATACGATTCAGATCGTTTTGCTCACTATTCATTTACTTGGCGCTTTTGGTAAAAGCCCCCGTCTTATTCACGGTCAAGCTGCCATCCTCCACATCAATCGTCAGCGAATCGCCTTTCTTGACGTTTCCGGTCAGCAATTCTTCAGACAATCGATCCTCGATATGCTTCTGGATAGCTCTGCGAAGCGGACGCGCTCCATAAGCTGGATCAAAGCCTTCTTTAGCCAAGAACTCCTTGGCTTCATCGGTCAGAACGAAGTCCACCTCGTATTCATGCAGCCGTTTGCGAAGCTCTTCTGCCATCAGCGTAACGATTTCGCCGATATGCTTCTGCTCCAGCGAGTGGAATACGATAATTTCATCGATCCGGTTGAGGAATTCTGGACGGAAGCTCTTCTTAAGTTCTTCCATCACTTTGCCTTTCATATTGTCATAATCCGCCCCGGAGTCGTCTACGGCAGTAAAGCCAAGCCGCGTATTGCGTCTGATCGCTTCGGCCCCGACGTTCGAGGTAAGAATGATCAGTGTATTGCGGAAGTCTACCACACGTCCTTTGGAGTCCGTCAAACGGCCATCCTCCAGCACTTGCAGCAAAATATTGAATACCTCAGGGTGCGCCTTCTCGATTTCATCC
This sequence comes from Paenibacillus sp. FSL W8-0186, assembly GCF_037969765.1. NCBI lineage: Bacteria > Bacillati > Bacillota > Bacilli > Caryophanales > Paenibacillaceae > Paenibacillus > Paenibacillus sp. FSL W8-0186. The sequence continues at coordinate 4,955,194 of NZ_CP150207.1, forward strand.
AAGAGTACGACCGAATATGGCTTGCGGCGTACTTTCTCCGTCAGCTGGCCGCCTTCTTCATAACCAACATATCCTGGAGGAGCGCCAACGAGACGAGCCGTGGAGTGCTTCTCCATATATTCGGACATGTCGATGCGGATAACCGCATTTTCGTCGCCGAACATGGCTTCGGCCAGGGCCCGCGCCAGCTCAGTCTTACCTACCCCAGTTGGGCCTAGGAAGATAAAGGAGCCCATCGGACGCTTCGGATCCTTCAGACCGGCACGCGCCCGGCGAATCGCCCGGCTGACCGCTTTAACGGCTTCGTCCTGCCCGATAACACGCTCATGCAGGATTTGCTCCATATTGAGCAGTCTTTCCGTTTCCTCTTCCTTCAGCTTATTGACTGGAATACCAGTCCAGCTTGCTACAACCTGTGCAATGTCCTCAGGCGTAACTTCGGAGTCGGTACGGCCCTGTTTCTCTTTCCATTGATTCTTCGTGACGTCGAGCTCCTCGCGGATTTTCTGCTCCGTATCGCGCAGTGCTGCCGCTTTCTCAAACTCCTGGCTCTGTACAGCCGCGTCTTTCTCTTTGCGGATGTCTTCCAGACGGCTCTCCAACTGCTTCAGATTAGGCGGTACCGTATAAGAGTTCAGTCTTACCTTTGAGCCCGCCTCATCGATCAAGTCGATGGCTTTATCCGGCAGAAAGCGATCCTGGATATAGCGGTCGGACAGCTTAACCGCCTGTTCAATCGCTTCATCGGTAATCTTAACGCGGTGATGGGCCTCATAGCGGTCGCGAAGTCCATGCAGAATTTGAATGGCTTCGTCAACGGAAGGCTGATCAACCGTTATCGGTTGGAAACGGCGCTCAAGCGCAGCATCCTTCTCGATATACTTGCGGTATTCATCCAGCGTCGTTGCCCCGATGCATTGCAGCTCGCCGCGGGCCAGCGCCGGCTTCAGGATGTTCGAGGCATCGATGGCACCTTCCGCACCGCCTGCCCCAATCAGGGTATGCAATTCATCAATGAACAGGATGATATTCCCGGCTTGACGGATTTCATCCATGATTTTCTTCAAGCGATCCTCGAATTCGCCGCGATATTTCGTACCGGCTACGACAGAACCCATATCGAGGGTCATGACTCTTTTGTCGCGCAGTGTCTCCGGAATTTCATTATTGATAATCTTCTGAGCCAATCCTTCAGCAATAGCTGTCTTCCCTACGCCAGGCTCACCGATCAGCACCGGGTTGTTCTTCGTCCGGCGGCTGAGCACCTGAATGACCCGCTCGATTTCCTTGCTTCGGCCGATAACCGGGTCAAGATTGCTCTCTTTGGCGGATTCCGTCAAATCGCGAGCTAGACTATCCAACGTCGGCGTATTCACGTTAGCTGGCGTGCCATGATGACTGGACACAGCCTCGCTGCTGCCCAGCAGCTGCAGCACTTGCTGACGCGCTTTGTTCAGACTGATACCCAGGTTGTTCAATACCCGGGCAGCAACGCCCTCGCCTTCACGAATCAAGCCAAGCAGAATATGCTCTGTTCCCACATAGGTATGGCCGAGCTTGCGAGCTTCATCCATGGATAGTTCGATAACCTTCTTGGCTCTCGGCGTATAAGCGATATTCGCCGGTTGCTCCTGGCCGCGGCCGATCAGCGTCTCTACTTCGTCCTGGATTTTCTCAAGACCCAGTCCAAGCCCGATTAATGCCTTAGCGGCAATTCCTTCCCCTTCACGAATCAAACCAAGCAAAATATGCTCTGTTCCAATATTGTTATGCCCTAACCGTACGGCTTCTTCTTGGGCAAGTGCCAAAACCTTCTGGGCACGCTCCGTAAATCTTCCAAACATCATACTCCTACACCTCCATGAATGTTGTTTCTTATTTACCCAATTTCTCTCGGATCAGCTTAGCGCGGTACATATCGCGTTCGCCCGGAGACATGCTGACCTGAAATTTTTTCTGCAAAAAACCAGGCTGGGTCATGACATTCAATTCATTCAGTACCTGTACGGGCAGCGTATCGATCAATCCCAGATCTACGCCGAGTCTGACGTCGGACAGCCGCTGCGCCGCCTCCTTAGAGTCTATAATCGCTGCATATAACAAAATGCCATAGGAGCGCATGACGCGATCGGTCATTCGCAGGCGGGATTCGGAGAGCAGTCTTTCCCTCGCCGATTTCTCATGCTCGATGATCTGCATCACGACGCTGTACAAATTTTCAATAATTTCAGATTCGCTTTGTCCCAGTGTAATCTGATTTGAGATTTGAAACAAGTTCCCTGTCGCTTCGCTGCCTTCGCCATAAATGCCGCGGACTGTCAATCCGACCTGGGACACAGCCGACAGGATTCGATTTATTTGCTGAGTTAGAACCAGCGCCGGCAAATGCATCATGACGGAGGCCCGAAGTCCTGTCCCTACATTCGTAGGGCAGCTGGTAAGGAAACCGCGGTTATCGTCAAAGGCATAATCCACCTGTGCCTCGAAAATATCATCCACCGCGGTCGCCTTCTCCCAAGCCTCCTCAATCTGCAGGCCGGGATAAAGGCATTGAATACGCAAATGATCCTCTTCATTCACCATGATGCTGAGGCTTTCGTCATCGCTGATAAAGACGGCGCCGTGTCTGGACTCATTAGCCAAATTCGGGCTGATGAGATGCTTCTCAACGAGCACTTTTTTGTCCAGCTCATCCAAATCGGCTAGGAGAACCGAAGACAACGGCCCGAACTGCTGCATCCTTTGATCTTGCAGTACGCTCTCCAGCTGATTCAGCACGTCCTCGGATTGCTGGTTGGTCGCCAGCATAGGGAATGGCCTGTTCAGCAAATTTCGCGCAATTCGGACACGGCTGCTGATGACGATTTCGGACTCCTTGCCTCCGCTTCTCATCCATTCGCTAAGCGGTTGTTCTGTAAACCGAAGATTTGCCATCGCCCACTCCTCCTACTCCTCGGAAATGTTCTTCTCAAGCTCGCGTATTTGATCCCGCAGGGCGGCGGCCTCCTCGAATTCTTCCTGATGAATCCGATACTGCAGCTCTCTGCGAAGGTCATCGAGCTTGCGCTTGATTTGAATATGCCCGCCAACCCTTTTGGGCACTTTGCCTACATGAACCGTATTGCCGTGTACTCTCTTGAAGAGCGGGTCAAGACGGTCATTGAAATATTTATAACAGGAGCTGCATCCAAAACGCCCAAGCTTGCTGAATTGGGAATAAGTCAGCCCGCACTCTTCGCAGCGCAGGTTCTCGGGTGCCTTGGTCCCGTGGGCGTGACTGCCAGGGGTGAAATCCAGCAGTCCGGACAGCAGGCTATGGATCGAAAATCCGCCTGAAGTCCCTGGAATAAGCTCGCCTTTTTCTCTGGCACAGGTTTCACAAATGTGAAACTCCGTTTTCTCGCCGTTCACAATTTTGGTAAAATGCAATGTTGCAGGTCGTTTGCCGCATTCCTGACAATGCATGGAACGTCCCCTCCCTTACGGATAGACTCGTTAACCTAAAAGTGAAATCAACATGGCCTTCATGATTCTTGCCCGAAGCCGATCGCGTTCAGGCAGTTTTAGCATCAAGACTTCCCTGGAGATAGCCGCTCGCATGAGTGCCGCCTCTCGGCTGTTCAAGAAACGAGCCTCCTCCAGTTGATATATTAGCCCTTCCGCAGCCGTTTGACCCATTTCATCGCCAATCGTATGATGCAAATGGGTATGCAGGCTGGTCGGACCAGGCAGCTCGATACGCCGAATCCTGATGTAACCGCCGCCGCCCCGTTTGCTTTCAACCAAGTACCCTTTCTCAAGGGTAAACCTGGTACTGATTACATAGTTGATTTGCGATGGAACGCAGGAAAACCGGTCAGCCAGATCATTGCGTTGAATTTCAACGGTTCCTTCAGGACTTTGATGCAAAATACCCTTGAGATATTGTTCGATAATATCGGAGATATTACGCAATCCATCATCCCTCCCATGCTCAAACGTTAAGCCGACACGACATGCCGCCTTTGTCCGGCAAAGTTCTCCGTATAATTCGTTATGGCTACCGTTTGTTGACTTTGACTTTCTTTGACTTTAACTTTATTATATCACAATTTCATACTTTGCCAAGAGGTGTCTTATACTTCTCAGTGTAACCTGAGGAGGGGAAGTTATTCAAGAAAGCACTCTAAAAAGGCGTGACTAGAGCTGGGTGCTTAAGATCGGGTGCTTTCAGCCAGGCCTGATGAGTCAGAGATTTGTGTCAGGCTTTTGAAGCCGTGCTTTGAGTCAGTACTTTGAATTAATCCGCCTTCGAGTCGAAGTTGTTAGGTCATGCCTTTGAGTCGAGTATTTGAGTCAATGCATTGAGCCAATCCGTGCTTCGTGACAAATATTTGAGCAAGACCCTTAAGTAAAGTCTTTGAGCCAGCCTTTGTGCCGGCTTTTGGTCTTTAAACCAGCCTAAGGCTGCTGTCTTTTAGTTATGTTGCACTCTTACGGACCCTAGTTCCTCTAAATCGCATAAATGCCGCTTTTTTCGAACCTAACGGACACAGGGGGACTTATTTGCCCAAATTTGATGTGTTTTTAAACGAACTTCACTAAATAGCGCCTTCTGTGTCCGTTGTGGTGCTGAATTCGTACAAAAACCATAAATAGGGGCTCTCCTTTCCGTTAGGTGCCAAATTCCAGTCAAAATACGGAGCTGTACAAAAACACACCGATTCAAAAACAACGATACTTCTTAGTATTTACGAAGCTTCCAGCGTGCGGTTTACGCAGCTCCCAGCGGGTTGTGCCTTTTGCCTTAGTAATATCATGCCTCTCAGGACCCTGCGGCCCCTAGTATTATCTCGAAACTCAAGAAAAAACATGTTCTCTGGATAAGTAAACTGCAGATCAGGATATTCTATAGAAAAGTAAATGGAGGAGTTCATTTGAAAAAGCTAATTATCGCCACCGTTGTATTTGTAAATGCAATCCTCCCGCAAACATGCTTTGCGGTTCCATACGATCAATATACAGCCAAGGGCAAAGAGACATTCTGGTCCATTGCCAAGGATTTTGATGTAGACGTGTCCGAGCTGCAAAAGATCAATTCCTTAGTGGATCCAGAAAATATTTGGAGAGGTTTGCTGATCAGCCTGCCTCACGGTCATAAGCCGGCCCCTGGATTAATCCCGGCGAACGAAGTATCCAGAACCACTTATAAAATACAAGCTGGCGATACGTTCTGGAGCATTGCCCAAAGTAATGGGATCCCCCTTTCCTATTTGCTTGAAGCCAATCCAAAGGTAAAAGATCCTCAGCACATTTTCCCCGGTCTAGTAATCAATGTCCCTACCGCACCACCATCCATACCACCCAACGCCAATTGGGAGGAGAAAGCGGATTACATCATTGCCGTGGCAAAGGATCAGTTTGATGTTCCTTATGTTTGGGGCGGGGAAAAACCTTGGGTTGCCTTGGATTGTTCGTCATTCACTCAATACGTGTATGGCAGAGCGGGCATCAAATTGCCACGAACCTCCAATTGGCAATATCAATATGGAACCTATGTGCCAAAAGATCAATTAAGAAAAGGGGATCTTGTATTTTTTAAAGAGCATGGTTCAGAAACAATCACTCACGTTGCAATCTATTTAGGAAACGATTTGATGATTAACGCTGATACGGATCCGCGGGACGGAGTACAACTGGAATACATCTTTGGAGATGACTATTATGGCGCCGCATATGCAGGGGCAAAACGTTATTTCTAACCATGTGCACAGTATTTATCATTAATATATGCAGGATCACTCAGCAAGCTTAGATTAACCAGACAATAGTAAATGGCTAGCTAACGAATCCTTTGCCCAATTGGGACGCTACAGAGGTGGGTTGGAAGTAGGATCTAGATATATTTCCTACATTTAGTTGTACGTTTTTTGCGAATGGCGGGGAACTAACTGGAGAACCTACACTTAATTTCAGGCTATTACAAGGATTTAAGCAAATTAACGTATTATTACTGCATGAATTACATTTAGACCAAGTAACTTTTAAAAGTGTGGCAAAATTAATGCATAAAATACACTTACTTCTATTTTCACTGCAGCGATCATTTGAACAGAGTACTGGTTGTCTTTTTGCTGTCTCTATTTTTGCTTATCTCTTACGGACCTTAGTTCCGCTATTTCGCAAAAATGCTGCTTTTTCTGGGCCTAACGGACACAAGGGATTCTATTGATGTAAAACTCATGGCTTTGAGGGGCATTTCCACTGAATAGCGCCTTCTGTGTCCGTTCGCTTAGCGATTTCGCATAAGAACAGCAAATAGCGGATCTCTTGTCCGTAAGAACGTGTTTGATGCAATGCAAACATCACTTAGAAAAAACAAAAAAAAGCACCGCTGATACAAAGATCAGCAGTGCTTCTTCCGTTGCTTGGCGACGTCCTACTCTCCCAGGACCCTGCGGTCCAAGTACCATCGGCGCTGGAGGGCTTAACGGTCGTGTTCGAGATGGGTACGTGTGGAACCCCTCCGCCATTGCCACCAAACGTGCTCAGATGAATTGATCACCTGAAAACTGGATACGAAACTTCATTTGCGTGTTAGCCCCTACTTGGTTCACCGGGGTCCCCGAAAAGTATTCGTTATACTCTTCGAAGCCTCCGCTTCACTTTTTGGGGTATCTTGGATAAGCCCTCGACCGATTAGTACCTGTCAGCTCCATACATTGCTGCACTTCCACCTCAGGCCTATCAACCTCGTCGTCTTCAAGGGGTCTTACTAATTGGGAAATCTCATCTTGAGGAGGGCTTCACGCTTAGATGCTTTCAGCGTTTATCCCATCCGCACGTAGCTACCCAGCTATGCTCCTGGCGGAACAACTGGTGCACCAGCGGTGCGTCCATCCCGGTCCTCTCGTACTAAGGACAGCTCCTCTCAAATTTCCTACGCCCACGACAGATAGGGACCGAACTGTCTCACGACGTTCTGAACCCAGCTCGCGTACCGCTTTAATGGGCGAACAGCCCAACCCTTGGGACCTACTTCAGCCCCAGGATGCGATGAGCCGACATCGAGGTGCCAAACCTCCCCGTCGATGTGGACTCTTGGGGGAGATAAGCCTGTTATCCCCAGGGTAGCTTTTATCCGTTGAGCGATGGCCCTTCCATGCGGTACCACCGGATCACTAAGCCCGACTTTCGTCCCTGCTCGACTTGTCAGTCTCGCAGTCAAGCTCCCTTTTGCCTTTGCACTCTGCGAATGATTTCCAACCATTCTGAGGGAACCTTGGGGCGCCTCCGTTACTCTTTAGGAGGCGACCGCCCCAGTCAAA